>JAJZYI010000016.1 GCA_021798135.1 Actinomycetes bacterium
ACGACCAGCACAGCCGGCCGGGTCACGGCCGGCACGACCAGCACAGCCGGCCGGGTCACGGCCGGCACGACCAGCACAGCCGGCCGGCGCACGGCCGGCACGACCAGCACAGCCGGCCGGCGCACGGCCGGCACGACCAGCACAGCCGGCCGGGTCACGGCCGGCGTGCTGCCAGGGAGGGGAACGTGAGCACGGGCGACGAGCGGAGGATCCTGTTGCCGGTCACCGGGCCCGTGGGCGAGCCGCGCCTCGCCGGCCGGCCCGGCGTGCCGGGGAAGTTCAGCGCGGTGATGGCCTGGCGCGAGGAGCTGCTGGGCGCCTTCTTCCGGTTCTACGCCGTGCTGTGGGGGCCCGGGGCCCTCGACGTGCGGGTGAAGGACCTGGCCCGCATGAAGATCGCCCGGACCGTGGGCTGCCGGATCTGCCAGCTCACCCGCTTCGCCGTGGCGCGCGACGCCACGGCGGAGGAGGACTACCAGGACATCGACGACGTGGAGTCCGGGCCGTACACCGACCGCGAGAAGGCGGCGCTCCGGTACGTCGAGACGTTCTGCATCGGCGCGGTCCACGTCACCGACGACATGGTGGCCGAGCTGCGCCGGCACTTCAGCGAGGAGGAGATCGTGGAGCTGAGCGTCCTCGCCGCGGCGGTCGGGGGCTTCGCCTCGATCAACGTGGCGCTGAACATCGGCCCCGACAGCGAGGAGCTGCAGTGGTTCGACCTTGCCGAGCCGGTGGCGTGAGCCGATGAGCGAGCTCACGGCGACGTCGGTGCCCGCCACCGAGACGGACCCCCCCGTGGGACTGCTGCGGGGGACGGGGTTCGACCTCGGCCCCTATGCCCGCCGGCTGCCGCTCGAGGAGCGCTCCCTGGTCCGGCTGCTGGCCGAGCAGGCCGCCGAGCGCCCCGACCACACGTGGCTGGTCTTCGACAGCGGCCCGTCGATCACCTTCGGCGAGGCGCAGGCGCTGGTGAACCAGGTGGCGCACGCCCTGATCGGCACGGTCGGCGAGGGTGCGCACGTGGGCCTGTTCCTGCGCAACCAGGTGGAGTTCCTGCCGGCGTTCCTGGGCGCGATGGCCGCCGGCGGCGTGGCCGTGCCGCTGAACGCCGAGGGGCGCGGCCCGCTGCTCGCGTACGTCATCGAGCGCTCCGACGCCCAGGTGCTGGTCGTCCGGGCCGACCTGGTCGACCGCCTGCAGGACCTCGACTCGCTGGGCCCGGTGCGGACGGTGGTGGTCGTCGGCGACGGCGACGTGCCGGCCAGCATCCACGCCGTCCCGGTGGTGCGGTGGGAGCAGTGGGTCGGCTCCCGCCCGACCACGCCGGCGCGGGCGTTCCCGCGCTACGACGACCCGGCCCTGATCCAGTTCACGTCGGGCACGACGGGGCGGTCCAAGGGCGCCGTGTACCCGCACCACTTCCTGTACCTCTACCCGGCCATGGTCGCCGACTCCCTCAGCCGCAGGCCGGAGGACGTGCTGACCACGCCGCTGCCGCTCTACCACGTCGCCGCGCTGCACCTGGTGGCGAACACCGCGCTCCACGCCGGGTGCACCGCCCACCTGAAGAGCAAGTTCTCGGCGTCGAGGTACTGGGAGCAGGTGGCGGCCGACGGGGCCACGTACTCGGTGATGCTCGGCCCCATGGCGGCGCTGGTCATGAAGACCGTGGACGAGGCGCCGCCGCACCGGATGGAGACGATGTTCTGCCTGCCCGCGCCGCCCGAGCGCGAGGAGTTCGAGCGGCGGTTCAAGGTGAAGATGCTGTGGCACGGCTACGGCATGACCGAGATCTACCCGCTGCCGATGATGCCCGACGTCATCGACGGGGCGCCGCCCGGCACGCTCGGCTACCCGGTGCGGTGGATGGACTACGGCGTGGTCGACGAGCACGACCAGCTCGTGCCGCCGGGCGAGACCGGCGAGCTCGTCTTCCGGCCGCTCATCCCGCACGCCATGGCCCGCGGGTACTACAAGGACCCCGAGGCCTCGCTCGTCGCCTTCCGCAACTTCATGTTCCACACGGGCGACGTGGCCAGCTACGACGAGGACGGGTGCCTGCACTACCACGGCCGCATGCAGGAGCGCCTGCGCCGCCGCGGCGAGAACGTGAGCGCCTACGAGCTGGAGCTGGTGGCGCTGAAGCACCCCCAGGTGCTCGAGGCGGCCGCCTTCGGCGTGCCAGCGGCGCTGGGGGAGCACGACATCAAGCTCGACGTCCGCTGCCGGGAGGCGGTGGACCCCGCGGAGCTGCACGCGTGGCTGCAGCGGAACCTCCCGCGCTACATGGTCCCGCGCTACCTGGAGCTGCGCGAGTCGTTCCCGAAGACGCCGAGCGAGCGGATCGAGAAGTACAAGCTGGTGGAGGAGGGCGTGGACCGTCCCACGGTCTACGACGGTGAGCGCAGGTGACGGAGGGCATCGCGCTGGCGGCGAGGTCGGCAGAGCATCCCGGGACGGGGTGGGGCGTCCACTACGATCCATCGCGGCGGCTGGCACCGGGTCGCGTCGCGCCTGCGGCGCAGGCCTCGGCGCTCGTCGAGCGGAGCCGCTGCGATAAGCGAGACGAGGATGGCGATGGCACGCAACGACCGGTCGAAGGGCGAGGGGAGCGCCGACGGGTCGGCCGGCAACGGTCGGCAGCGCCAGGTGAGGCGCCGGCAGCAGGAGATCCTGGACGCCGCCGCGGCGATCTTCCGCGAGAAGGGCTACGAGGCGACCTCGACGCAGGACATCGCCGAGGCGGTCGGCCTGCTGAAGGGCAGCCTCTACTACTACATCGACTCCAAGGAAGACCTGCTGTTCGCCATCATCGACGAGGCGTACAAGGGAGCGCTGGAGACGCTGGAGCGGTCCAAGGCGATGCCCGGCAACGCCCTGCAGAAGCTGCGGTGGATGATCGAGTCGCACGTCGAGTACTTCACCGCCAACCAGGTGAAGATGGCCGTCCTGTTCCGGGACTTCCGCTCGCTCAGCGAGGAGCGCCAGCAGATCATCTCGGGGGAGGGCGACCAGTACCTGGAGGAGGTGCGCTCCCTCATCCGGCAGGGGCAGGCCGAGGGCGTGGTGGCGCCGGACATCGACCCGCGCCTCACCAGCCTGGGCGTCACGGGGATGGTGAACTCCCTGTCGCAGTGGTACGACCCGTCGGGGCCGAACACGCCGGCCGAGCTGTCGCTGGCCTTCGCGCGCCTGGTGATCGCCGGCCTGGCCACCCGGCAGGAGGATGCCATGGCCGCCGTGGCGACGGAGGCGGTGCTCCCCGACGGCGCCGAGCCGGCGCGGCCGAAGGCCGGGACCCGGGCCGCCGCCACGGCTGCAGCCGGGCCGGCCGGGTCGAACGGCTCGGGTGCCCGGCAGGCCGGGGGCCGGTCGGGTCGGGGCATGGCGTCGACCGCCAAGGACGGGAGCCGGACGCGCCGCTGAGCGCCGGGTCGCCGGCACCCGCCGCCGGCGCCGAGCGCCGAGCGGGCGAGGTGGCCCCGTGAGCCTCGACATCGGCGTGGGGCTCTGGACGATGCAGTCGACGGTGTCGGCGCCGTCGTCCATGCCCGCGCTGTACCGGCGCTTCGTCGACGACGCCCGGCGCGTCGAGGAGCTCGGCTACCACTCGATGTGGATGGCCGAGCACCGCTTCTGGTACGACGGCTGGTGCCCGGCGCCCTTCACCGCCGCCGCGGCGGCCGCGGCGGTCACCGAGCGCCTGCGCTTCGGCACCGGCATGCTGCTGCTGCCCCAGCAGGACCCGCTGCGGCTGGCCGAGACGGTGGCGACCGTCGACCGCCTGGCCGGCGGCCGGCTGGACGTCGGGGTCGGCCTGGGGCACCGCGACGCCGAGTTCGACGGGCTCGGGATCCGCCGGGCCTCGCGCGGCGCCCGCATGGACGAGGCCCTCGACGTGCTGCAGGCGGCCTGGTCCGGCCGGCCCTGGTCGCACGACGGCACCCACTTCCACTACGCCGACCAGCCGCCGCTCCCGGCACCGGCCCAGCAGCCGGGGCCCCCGCTGTGGATCGGCGGCATGGCCGACGCCGCGCTGCAGCGCGGCATGGACCGGGGGCTGTCCTTCCTGCTGCCGCAGACCCTCTACCCCCACGAGGTGGCCGCCCTCGCCGAGCGGATCCGGGCCGGGTGGCAGGCCGCGGGCGTGGCGCCCGGCCGCATCGGGATCCTGAAGGACGCGTGGATCGGGGAGGACGGCGACGAGGCCCGCGAGTGGTTCCTGGCCCGCACGGCCGTCCACTACCGCGAGGAAGCCGGGTCGTGGTGGGTGCTGAAGGGCCGGGCGACCGGCTTCGAGGAGCCGGAGCTGCTCGACCGCCAGCTGCGCCGTATCGTGGAGACGCCGCTCGTCGGCGACCCGGACCGGCTCCACGCCGACCTGCAGGAGCTGGCCGACGCGGGGGCGGACCTCGTCGTCCTCCGCTTCAACTTCGACGTCACCGCCGAGCGGTCGATGCAGGCCATGTCCCTCTTCAGCCGGACGGTGCTGCCGGCGTTCACGGGAGCGACGCCATGAGGTTCGGGATCGTGCTGCGGGCCACCGGGGGCGAGCGGCCCCTGGCGGACCTGGTGGCGCAGGCGCGCGCCGCCGAGGACGCGGGCTTCGACCTGCTGTGGGTGGAGGAGGACCGCGGTGCCGGCGACGGCGCTGCGGGCGCGGCCGCGGGCACCGGCCTGCCGGACGCGCTGGCCGTCGCGTCGGCCCTCGCACCCCACACCACGTCGGTCCGGGTCGGCGCCTGCTGCCGCGCCGGGACCCTGCACCCCGCCTACCTGGCCGAGCAGGCGGCCGTCGTCGACCTGGTCCTCGGCGGGCGCCTGGTGCTCGGGCTGCGTCCCGCGCCCGGGGCCGAGGCGCTGCTCGGCGACGTGGCCGACCTGGTCGCCCTGGGCCACGCCAGCGTGCCGTTCCGCCGCCAGGGCGGGCCGTGGCCGATGCCGGCCGGGCTCGACGGCAACCGGTTCGGGGTGACGGAGGAGGTCGCGGTGACGCCGGACCCGGTGCAGCTCGAGCTGCCGGTGTGGCTGGCGGGGCCGTCGGCCGCCGTGACCGAGGTGGCGTCGACCCGGGCGCTCGGCATCGTCGCCGACGACGCCGAGGACGCGGCGGGCCTCGCCCGGCGGTGGCAGGCCGTGGAGCAGGCGCTCGGCCCCGCCGCGCTCAGGCTCCGGCGGGTGGCGCGCCGCGCCGTGCCGGTCGGTGCCGGCGGCGCCTTCGACCTCGACGGGCTGCGGGACCGGCTCCACCAGGACCAGCGGGCGTGGCGGATGGACACCGTGCTGCTCGACGCCCCGCCCGGTGCCGGCGCGGACGCCGTCGCGGACCTGGTGGCCGCGGTGGCACGGCGGGTACGGCCTCGCCTGGCCATGGCCGAGCTGCCGCCCGGGCTCGTCGAGCACTGGGAGGCGACGGGGCACGGCGCAGGCCCTCGGCCGCAGGTGCCGGCCTGATGCGCGCGACGCGCGGCACGGCCGAGACGGACAGCAGGGAGAGCGCCGCGGCGGGCGGTGCACGGAACACCAGATGCCATGGGAGCAGCGATGCCTGACGCGTACATCATCGACGCCATCCGGACCCCCGCCGGCCGCCGCGGCGGCGGGCTGAGCCACGTCCACCCGGTCGACCTCGGCGCCGTGGTGCTGAAGAACCTGGTGGAGCGCACGGGGATCGACCCCGGCGCGGTCGACGACGTCATCTTCGGCTGCGTGGCGCAGGTCGGCAGCCAGGCGTGGAACATCGCCCGCAACGCCTGGCTGTCCGCCGGGTTCCCCGAGCACGTCCCCGGCGTCACCATCGACCGCCAGTGCGGGTCGTCGCAGCAGGCGGCCCACTTCGCCGCCCAGGGCGTCCAGGCCGGCGCGTACGACCTGGTGGTAGCCGGCGGTGTGGAGGTCATGAGCCTGGTCACGTTGAACAGCTCCGGCGAGGTGGGGCCCGGGCTCGGGTTCCGGTACCCCTTCGACGGCGAGGGCTGGCACGCCCGCTTCGGGGACCAGGAGATCCACCAGTTCCGCGGTGGCGAGTTGATCGCCCAGCAGTGGGACATCTCGCGTTCGGAGATGGAGGAGCTGGCGCTGGCCAGCCACCAGCGCGCCGCGCGGGCCTGGTCCGAGGGCCGCTTCGACAGCCAGGTGGTGCCGGTCGGTGACTGCACGCGCGACGAGGGCATCCGCGCCGACACCACGCTGGAGAAGATGGCCACCCTGCCGCCCCTGCTCCCCGACGGCCGGCTGACCGCGGCGCTGTCGAGCCAGATCGCCGACGGCGCGTCGGCGCTGCTCATCGCCTCCGAGGACGCCGTGCGCCGCTACGGGCTCACCCCCCGCGCCCGGTTCCACACGATGGCGGTGACCGGCAGCGACCCGGTGCTCATCCTGACGGGGCCGATCCCCGCCACGAGGATGGCGCTGCAGAAGGCCAAGATGACGGTCGACGACATCGACCTGTTCGAGTGCAACGAGGCGTTCGCCTCCGTCGTCCTGGCGTGGTCGCGCGACACCGGCGTGCCGCTGGAGAAGGCGAACGTGAACGGCGGGGCCATGGCGCTCGGCCACCCGCTCGGCGCCAGCGGGGCGAAGCTCATGACGACGCTGCTGTGCGAGCTCGAGCGCACCGGGGGCCGCTACGGGCTGCAGACCATGTGCGAGGGCGGCGGCCTCTCCAACGCCACCATCATCGAGCGGCTCTGACCGGCCGCGGCCGCCCTCGCCACCCGGTGGGCGAGGGCCGGTGGCGGGCCGGCGCCAGGCCGGTGGGCGAGGGCCGGTGGCGGGCCGGCACCAGGCCGGTCGGCGCCGCGGCCCGGCGGCGCCCGCTCGGCCGGGCTACACTGCGAATGTCAAACGACCGGTCGGTTGATGTCCGCCGGTCGGTCGGCGGGAGCCGCCGGCCCCGGACTGCCAGCGGGCTGCAGGTGCCGCCTGGCCGACCGCGGAGATCCGAACGAGGGAGGCGTCGATGACGATCCACATCGATCACATCTCGCTGCTGGTGAAGGACCTGGACAAGGCGGAGGCCGACTGGAACCGGATCCTGTCGGCGCTGTCCCCGGCCCACACGTTCCACGTCACCCGCGGCGAGGGTGCCGACGAGCTCGACGGCATCCCCATGAAGTGGGTGACGTTCCAGAACCCCGACCCGCGCGGCGTCTCGATCCAGCTGTGGGCGGCGGCGGCGCCGGGCACGTGGGTCGACAAGGTGCTGGCCAAGCGGGGCGAGTACGTCCACCACGTGGCGTTCTGCGCGGACGACTTCGACGACATGATCGGCAAGGTGAAGGAGCAGGGCGTGCCCCTGCTGCTCGACAAGCCGAGCAACCCCGACACCCAGCCGTGGCTCAAGTGGAACTTCATCCCCGGCGAGTTCTCGCACGGCCCGCTCATCGAGCTGGCCACCCGGTACCTGGCCGTGGGCGACAACTGGCTGCCGCACCCGGGCAACCCGGAGAACGCCGAGCTGGCCGACGAGCTGACGGCCCGCTTCGTGAAGTGACGTCGGCGAGCGGCCCGGAGCGGGCGGGGACCGCCGGGAGTGGCGTGCCGCGGGTCGGGTTCACCCTCCCGGTCGAGGACGGCCTCTCCGCCCCCCAGCTGGTGGCCGTGGCCCGCGGGGTCGAGGCCTGCGGGTACGACACCCTGTTCGTGGGCGAGGTCGCGGGACCCGAGGTCATGGCGCTGCTCGGCATGGTGGCCGCCTCGACCGAGCGGATCCGCATCGGCTCGGGGATCGTCGCCGTGTACACGCGCTCCCCGGCGCTCACGGGCATGGGGTTCGCCACCCTCTCGTCGATGGCGCCCGGCAGGGTGGTGGCCGGGCTCGGGGCCAGCAGCCCCATCGTCGTCGGCAAGTGGCACGGCATCCCCTTCGACAAGCCGCTCGCCACGACCCGCTCGTTCATCCGCGCCCTGCGGGCCGTCATGGCCGGTGGGCGAGTGGACAACGACGACCCCCGCTTCCCCATCAGCGGCTTCCGCCTGCAGATGGCGCCCGGCGGCCCGGTCCCGATCGTGCTGGGAGCCATCAACGACCGCATGCTGGCGCTGGCCGGCGAGGAGGCCGACGGGGTGTTCCTCACCTGGTGCCCGCCGGGCGAGGTCCCCGCCAAGCTGGCCGTCGTGCACGACGCGGCCCGCCGGTCCGGGCGGGACCCTGCGAGCCTGGAGGTGATCTGCTCGTTCTGGGCGTATGCGGGGCCCGAGCCCGAGCGGGCGCTGGACCGCATGCGCCGCTTCGTCCTGGCCTATGCCATGGTGCCCACCCACCAGCACGCGTTCGTGCAGGCGTTCCCCGCCCTCCAGGAGGCGGCCGACGCGTGGGCCGCCGGCCGGCGTGCCGATGCCCTGTCGTTCGTGGGCGACGACGTGGTGCGGGCGCTGTGCGCCGTGGGCGACGGGGACACGGTCGCCCGCCGCGTCCGCGAGTTCCACGCTGCCGGCGTCGACGTGCCCGTCCTGCTGGCCGCCGCCGCCGAGCCGGGCGACCCCGGGGCGCCGCTGCGCACGGCCCGCGAGACGGCCGAGGCACTGGGCCTGCCGTCGCCGGCGGCCCATGCTGCAGGCGTCGGCGCCACCTGAGCGGCGCCGCCCGCACCGCCGCCCGGGGCCCCGTGGCCCGGGCGGCACCCGAGCCCCGGGGGCTGGCACGCCGTGCGACCGGTCCGGCACCCTCCGGGCCAGAGAACCAAACAAGCGGTTGGTTGTGAATGGTAGCGTTCAGGACCGACCGTCGACTCCCGAGGGGTCCGGCACGCGACGGCGCTCTCGGCGACGACGACACGGAGGATGAGAGCCATGGATTTCGGGTTCACCGAGGAGCAGGAGCAGTTCCGCGACATGGTCCGGAACTGGGTGGAGCGGGAGGTCCCCAAGGAGCGGGCGCGGGACTTCGAGGCCAAGGAGTTCGAGTACCCCTTCGAGCTGTGGGACAAGATGTCGAAGGCCGGCTTCCACGCCGTGGGCCTGCCCGAGGAGTACGACGGGCAGGGTGGTGACGTCGTCACCCAGATGATCCTGGCCCGAGAGCTGGCCCGGTCGCTGGCGGGGCTGGTGTGGATCTGGGGGATCTCCTCGTTCTGCGCCAAGTCGGTGGCCAAGTTCGGCTCGGAGCAGCTCAAGACCGAGCTGATCCCGAAGCTCGCCGCGGGCGACATCCGCATCGCCATCTCCCTGACCGAGCCGTCGGGCGGCACGGACGTGCTCGGGGCGATGAAGACCAACGCCACCAAGGTCGACGGCGGCTGGCGCATCACCGGCCAGAAGATCTGGTCGACGGCGGCCCACGTGTCGCAGTACCTGATGCTGGTGGCCCGCACCGACCCCAACGCGGCCAAGCCGGCCAAGGGCGTGACCATCTTCCTGGTGCCGAACCCGTCCGACGGTCTCGAGATCCGCCAGATCCCCAAGGTCGGCATGCGCTCGGTCGGCTCGTGCGAGGTCTTCCTCGACGACGTGTTCGTCCCCGACAGCCAGGTCGTCGGCGAGGTGAACCAGGGCTGGTACCAGATGCTGCAGACGCTCAACAACGAGCGCATCATGGTGGCGGCCCTGTGCACCGGCGTGCTCGACGGGGTCATCGAGGACGCCGTCGAGTACCTGCAGCAGCGCACCGCCTTCGGCAAGCCCATCGGCCAGTTCCAGGTGCTGCAGCACTACCTGGCCGACATGGTCATGTGGCGCAAGCAGTCCGAGCTCGTCACCTACGAGGCGGCGTGGCGCCAGGAGCAGGGCCTGCCGTGCGGGGTGGAGTCGACGATGGCCAAGGTCATCGCCTCCGAGCACGCCGGCAAGGCCGCCGACCTCGGCATGCAGATGCTGGGCGGCATGGGCTACGCGCTCGAGACGAACATGCAGCGCTACTGGCGCGACGTCCGCCTGTACCGCATCGGGCCGATCACGTCGGAGATGGCCCGCAACGTCGTGGCCGAGTCGTACGGCATGCCCCGGTCGTTCTGATGCGCGGCATCGAGGGGCGCGTGGCGCTGGTGACGGGGGCCGGCCGTGGCATCGGCGCGGCCATCGCCCGGCGCCTGGCGTCGGAAGGGGCCTCGGTGCTCGTCAACGACGTGGACGCCGAGGCGGCGGCCGAGGTGGCCGCCGAGCTCGGCGACCGCGGGGCGTCCACCGGCGGCAGCGTGGCCCGGCCCGAGGACGCCGGGGCCATGGTGGCGCTCGTCCAGGAGCGCTTCGGGCCCCTGGACATCCTGGTGAACAACGCCGGCGTCACCCGCGACGGCATGCTGCACCGCATGACCGACGAGGCGTGGGACACGGTGCTCGACGTGATCCTGCGCGGGGCGTTCAACCTGTGCCGGGCCGCCGCTCCGATGCTGCGCCGGGACGCGCCGCACCACCGCAAGGTCGTGAACATCACGTCCATCAACGGGATCTACGGCACCGTCGCCAACGCCAACTACTCGTCGGCGAAGGCCGGCCTGATCGGCCTCACCAAGACCCTTGCCCGCGAGTGGGGGCCCAGGCAGGTGAACGTCAACGCCGTGGCGCCCGGCTTCATCGAGGGCACCCGGCTCACCGCGGTGCGCGACGAGGAGACCGGGCTGGGCATACCGCCCGAGGTCCTCGACGGCATCGTGGCCCAGATCCCCGTGGGCCGGGCGGGCACCTGCGACGACGTGGCCGGCCTGACGGCGTTCCTGGCGTCGTCGGACTCGGACTACCTCACCGGCCAGGTGGTGGAGCTGCACGGCGGGCTCGAGATCGTGCGGGTGGTGGCGTGACCGGCGAGCGCATGGCGCCGGCGCGGCACCGGGGCACAACCGGCCACCGCGGCACGGGCCGGGCGACGACCGCCCGCCGCGGCGCGGGCCGGGGGACGACCGCCCGCCGGGGCGCGGGCCGTGACAGGACGGAGGAGCAGGGGTGAGCCAGGACAAGCGGGCATCGCTGGCCGAGGCGGCCAGCCTGGTGCGCGACGGTGACGTGGTGGCGCTGCAGAACATGGCCACCCAGCTGGCGCCCATGGCCGTGGTGCGCGAGCTGGTCCGCCAGCAGCGGCGCAACCTCGGCATCGTCGGGCTGGTGGCCGGGATCCCCGTCGACTGGATGTCGGCCGCCGGGGTCATGGACCGGTTCATCGGCGGGGCCGTGTCGATGGAGCAGTTCGGCCTGTGCCAGCGCTACCGCAAGGGCGTCGAAGCGGGGGCCATCCGGGTCGAGGAGCTGTCGGAGACGGCGCTCAACTCGCGGCTGGGAGCAGCCGCCCGCAACCTGCCGTTCCTCCCCACCCGGGGGATGATCGGGACCCAGCTGATCGACATGGACCCGGACAACCTCCGCCTCATCGAGGACCCCTTCGGCGGCCGCCCGATCGTGGCCTGCCGCGCGCTCGTACCCGACGTGGCCATCGTCCACGCCCACCGCGCCGACCGGGCCGGGAACGTCCAGCTCGAGCCGACGGCGGAGTGGCCGGACCTGGGCATCATGCCCAAGGCGGCGAGGCGCGTGATCGTCACGGTCGAGGAGATCGTCGACAGCTCGCTGCTGCGCCGGCGGCCGGACCGCACCGTGCTCCCCGGGTTCGTGGTGGACGCGGTGGTGGAGGTGCCCTTCGGGGCGCACCCCACCTCGTGCTTCCCGTTCTACGGGTACGACACGGCGCTGCACCTCGCGTGGGTGAAGGCCGCACGCGACGACGACGCCACCGAGGCGTTCCTCGACCGCTACGTCCGCGAGCCCGCCGACCAGGCCGCCTACCTGCGGGCCGTCGGCGGGGCCACCACGATGCTGGCCCTCCAGCGATGGGAGCACGCATGAGCGCACCGACAACCTCCACCCCGGCCAGCGCCCCGGCCGCGGCCGACGCCGGCCGCCCCGCCGAGGACTGGACCGTCGACGAGCTCATGATCACCCGGCTCGCCGCCTGCTTCGTGGACGGCGACCAGGCCTGCAACGGCATGGCGTCGTTCATCCCGGTGAGCGCCTTCATGCTGGCCCGGCTGACCCACGCGCCGGAGCTGGTGTGGCTGGCCAGCGCGGTCGGCCTCGACCCGCGCCCCGAGCGGGTCCCGGCGTCGACGCTCGAGGCGCCGCTGTGGCGCGACTCGGTCATGTACATGGAGCAGTTCGGCGACTTCTGGAACTACGCGCTGAACGGCCGGTGGCTGCAGAAGTTCTGCGTCGGTGCCGCCCAGCTCGACCGGTTCGGCAACGCCAACAACTCCTTCATCGGCACCGACTACCACGCACCCAAGGTCCGGCTGCCGGGCACCGTGGGGATGGGCGACATGGGGTCCATCGGCAAGCTCCTCTACTACTGGAACCCCAACCACAACCCGCGGTCGCTGGTGGAGAAGGTCGACTTCGTGTCGTGCGCCGGCTACCTGGGCGGGGGGACCGAGCGCGAGGACCTGGGGCTCGTCGGCGGACCGCAGCTGGTGGTCACGGACCTGTGCGTCATGGACTTCGAGCCGGTGACCAAGCACCTGCGCCTGCAGTCGGTGCACCCCGGGGTCACGGTGGAGCAGGTCCAGGCGGCCACCGGCTTCGAGCTGGTCCTCCCCGAAGGGGAGGTGCCCGTCACGGCCGCGCCGACGGCCGAGCAGGTCCGGCTCATCCGCGAGGTCATCGACCCCGACGGCATGCGCAAGCGCGAGCTGGGCAAGCGCTGAGGCGACGCCGGCGCGCCCCCCGGGCGCGCCGGCTGCCCGGGGCCGCGGGTGCCCGGGCGAGGCGAGAGAGCCCGGGGCCGCGGGGTCCCCGGGCGAGACGAGACCTCCCGGGCCGCCGTGCCCGGGAGCCGGCCGCGACGCCGGCCACGACGAGGAGGCCCACGTGGACATCGAGCTCGGCGTACCCGGGCAGATCATGCCGCCGGCGCACAAGGCGGTCGAGGTCGCCAAGCGGAACGAGGCCGACGGCTTCGACTCCGTCTGGTGGCCGTGCCACCTGATGGGCTGGCACTCGGACTCGGTGTGGACCGAGGACCTCACCCCGCTGGCGAAGTACCAGGACAACCCCCACGTCTACTTCGACCCGCTGCTCATGATGGGCGCCGTCGGGTCGCACACCGAGCGGATCAAGCTCGGCGTGGTGGTGACGGACCTGATCCGGCGCAACCCGGCCATGGCAGCCCAGGCCATGCTGACCGTCGACCACCTGGCGCGCGGGCGGGCCATCTTCGGCCTGGGCTCGGGCGAGCGGATGAACATCACGCCCTACGGCATGCCCTTCGACAAGCCCGTGGCGAGGCTGTCCGAGGGCATCGACGTCATCCGCCGCCTGTGGGAGGCGGACGGCCCCATCGACTTCGAGGGGCAGTTCCACCACCTCCACGACGCCGTGCTGGGCCTGAAGCCGTACGGCGAGCGCCCGCCGCCGATCTGGACCGCCGCCCACGGGCCGAAGATGCTGGCCATGACCGGCGAGAAGGCCGACGGCTGGCTGCCGACGAAGATGTCGCCGGCCGAGTACGCAGCGTCGCTCGCCACCATCCGCGAGTCGGCGGAGAAGGCAGGGCGCGACCCCGACGCCATCACGCCCGGGCTGCTCGCCTACACCCTCGTCGCTCCCGACGAGGAGACCCTGGAGCAGCTCACCGCCAAGCCGCTGGTGCGGTTCCTGTGCGTCGCCATGCCTCCCGACATCTACCGCAGCATGGGCCTGGAGCCCCCGCTCGCAGCGTCGGGCGGCGGGTTCCACGACTTCATCCCCGCCGCGGTCGACCGGGCCGAGGGCATGCGCATCATCGACGCCATCCCGCCGCAGGTCGTCCGCCAGTACGCCTTCTGCGGCACGCCGGCGCAGCTCGCCGACCAGGTCGCCGAGTACCACCAGGCCGGGCTGCGCCACCTCATCATGTGGAACATCACGGCGTTCGGCGACCCGTCCCTGGCCGGCTGGTCCTTCGGGGCGCTGGGCGAGCTGCGCGACCTGCTGCGGGCCCGCTGACGGGCGGCGGACGTGGCACGGGCCGATCACGACGACGGCGGGAGAGCCACCGCCGCGGGGACGCCACCGCCCGCGGCGGCCGTGGCGGCCGCGGCGCGCGAGGCGCTGGCCACGCCCGTCGCGCTCGGCCCGCTCCGGCTGGCCAACCGGCTCGTGCTGGCGCCGCACACCGTCAACTTCGGCTTCGCCGACGGGTCGCCTGACGACGACTACCTGGCGTACATCACCCGGCGTGCCCCCGGCTTCGGGCTGACCTGGCTGCCCATCGCCGCCCCGGACCCGCTGGGGCGAGCCGAGCCCGGCCAGCCGTGGCTGTGGGACGACCGGTTCGTCCCCGGGCTCGCTCGCCTGGTCGACGCCCTGCGGGCGTGCGGGACCGAGCCCGGCGTCCAGTTGAACCACGCCGGGCGGCAGACGAGCCCGGACCTGCTCGAGGGCCGGACACCCGTGGCGCCGTCCGCCGTCACGCCCCGGTCGATCTACACCACGGTCCCCCGCGAGCTGACGGTCGGCGAGATCGAGGGGGTCGTCGAGGGGTTCGCGGCGGCAGCCGGCCGCGCCGTTGCCGCGGGCTGCCGGGCCGTCAACCTCCACTTCGCCCACGGCTACCTGGTGCAGCAGTTCCTGTCGCCGGACTCCAACCGCCGTGACGACGAGTACGGAGGGTCCCTGGAGAACCGGATGCGGTTCGCTCTGGCGATCGTCGACGCCGTCGTCGCCACGGTGGGGCCCGAGGTGGCCGTGGACGTCCGGGTGAACGGCTCGGACTTCGTCCCCGGCGGCAACGACATCGACGACGCCGTGGCGCTCGGGCGCGCCCTGGTGGCGCACGGCGCCCACGGGCTCAACGTGACCGGCGGCGTCTACGGGTCCAGCCCGTTCACGCTGCTCCTGCCCTTCGACGGCCAGGAGTTCGTCCCCTTCGCGGCACGGGTGCGGGCTGAGACGGGTGCCGTGACGACCGCCGTGGGCCGGATCCGCACCGCCGACGAGGCGGCGGCCGTCGTCCTGTCCGGCGCCGGTGACCTGGTCGGCATCGGCAGGGGGGCCATCGCCGACCCGCAGTGGGCGCTCAAGGCGCTCGGCCAGGTCGCCTCGGCGCTCCGGCCGTGCCTCGGCACGCTCGACGGGTGCTCGGAGCGCCTGCGCCACTTCGAGGCGGCGACCTGCCAGGTGCAGCCGGACGTCGGCCGCGAGCGCCGGCGGATCCCGCGCAGCCGGGCCCTGCGCCTCGCCGTGGTGGGCGGCGGGCCGGCCGGCTGCGAGGCGGCGCTGTACGCGGCCGACGTCCACGGCGACGAGGTGCTGCTCGTCGAGGCCGCCGTCGAGCTCGGCGGCGCGCTGCGGCTGGCCGGCCGCACGCCGGGTGGCGAGCCGTTCGGCGACCTCGTGCGCTTCCACGCGAGCGAGCTCGCCCGCCTGGGGGTCGCCGTCGAGCTGGGCGCGCCGGCGTCGCCCGGGGCCCTGGGGGCGTTCCGCCCCGACCTGGTCCTGGTGGCCACGGGCGCCCGCCCCGACGTGCCGGCGCTCGACGGGTACGACGAGGTCGCCGTGGCGACCGACGAGGACGTCCTCGACGGGACGGTCGAGGTCGGCGGGACGGTGGCGGTGCTCGGGGCCGGGCGCCGGGCCGTCCACACCGCCCTGGCCTGCGCGGATCGCGGGGCGGCGGTGGCCCTGGTGGACCACAGGGGCGATCGCGTCGCCCACGACGCGTCGGCGCTGATGCGGCGCGCCTACAAGCAGCAGCTGGCGCGCCGGGGCGTCGAGGTGCACGGCGGCCCGGTGGTCCGCCTGGACGCCCGGGGGGTGGTGCTGGCCGACCGGGCGCTGCGGGCGGACCTGGTCGTCCTGTCGGTGGGGCTGCGGTCGGTGCGCGACGCGGTGAACGTGGCGCCCGCCGGGGTGCCCGTCGCCGTCGTCGGCGACGCCAAGGCCCCCCGGTCGGTGATGGAGGCGATCGCCGAGGCCCGCGACGCCGTCGACGAGGCGCACGGCCGGGTCGGCGCCGGCGGGGACGGGGCGGGCTCGGACGGCGGGGACGGGGCGGGCTCGGACGGCGGGTGAGGTGTGCGAGGGGCCCGAGGTGGGCCCGAGGTGCGCGGACCGGCGCACGGGGAGGGGAGCACGATGCAGCTTGAGGGCCGGGTGGCGCTCGTGACGGGTGCCGGCCGCGGCATGGGTGCGACGACCGCGTCCATGTTCGCGGAGCAGGGCGCGCGGGTCGTGGTCGCCGAGGTCGACGGCGACGCCGGCGAGGCGGTGGCCGCCGGCATCCGGGACGAGGGAGGCGAGGCCGTAGCCGCCCGCTGCGACGTCCGCGTGGAGGAGGATCTCGTCGCCGCGGTGGCGCTGGCCGTCGACACCTTCGGGTCGCTCGACTGCGCCGTCAACAACGCGGCGGTCGCCCCGGACGACCGCCCCGTGACCGAGGCCGCGGCGGAGGACTTCGACCGCATCGTCGCGGTGAACCTGCGCGGCGTGCTCCTCGCCATGAAGCACGAGCTGCGGCAGATGGTCCGCCAGCGCTCCGGCGTGGTGGTCAACATCGCTTCGATCAGCGCCGTGCGCCCGCAGCCGGGCTCGGCCGCGTACACCGCCGCCAAGCACGGGGTGATCGGCCTGACCAAGACGGCGGCGATCGAGGTCGCGTCGCGTGGCATCCGGGTCAACGCGGTCTGCCCCGGGGCGACGATGACGCCGATGATGGAGGAGGCCCTGGCTCGCCGCCAGGTCGACCCGGCCGAGCACGCCGCCCTGCTGAACCTGTTCGGGCGCTTCGCCCAGCCGGAGGAGATCGCGGCGGCCACGCTGTGGCTGTGCTCGCCCGCCGCCTCGTTCGTGACGGGCCACGCGCTGAGCGTCGACGGGGGGTACCTGGCGTCATGAGGCCGTTGCCCGAACCGAGCCGGCGGGCCATCGCCGTGCCGACCCTGCCGGACCTGCTCGTGTCGGCGGCCGAGCGCAGCCCCGACGCGGACGCCGTCGTCTTCCCCGAGCGGCGGGCCACCTACGCGCAGCTCCTGCGCGGCGCCGAGGACGTGGCGCGAGGACTGCTCGCCCGAGGCGTGGGGCGGGGGAGCATGGTGGGCGTCCTCATGGCGAACTCCATGGAGTACGCCGAGGCCCTGCTCGGCACCTCGCTCGTCGGTGCCGTCCCCGTCCTCGTCAACGCCCGGTACCGGTCGACCGAGCTCGCCCACGTCCTCCACGACGCGGACTTCGCCGTGGTGCTGGTGAACGACGTCGCCGCCGAGCACGCCGACCACGTCGAGCTGCTGCGCCAGGTCATGGGGACCATGCGGCCCGGGACGCCGGGGGCGGCGGACGTGGTGATGCTGGGCTCCTCGTGCCCCGACGGCGTGGTGCCCAGGGAGGAGTTCCTGGGCACCGGCGCGCAGGTGGACCCGGGCGAGGTCCACCTGGCTCGGTCGCGGGTCCGGCTGAGCGATCCGGCCGTCATGATGTACACGTCGGGCACCACGGCCATCCCGAAGGGGTGCCCGCTCGGCCACGAGGCGCTCGTCCGCACCGCCATGCAGGCCGGCCGCACCCGCTTCCGCCTGGACGCCGGGGACCGGGTGTTCGACCCGCTCCCCATGTTCCACATGAGCTTCCTGCTGCCGTTCGTGGCCGCGCTCGACGCCGGGGCGGCGATCCTGCTCATGACGCACTTCGAGCCGGGGGCGGCGATCGAGCTCATCGAGCGCGAGCGGCCGACCGTCGACTTCTCGTCGTTCCCGACGATCGCCCAGGCGATGCTCGACCACCCGGCCTTCGACGCCTCCAAGCACCGGTCGGTCCGGCTCATCAACGTCGTCGCCCCGCCCGACTACCTGCGCAGCCTGCAGCGGGACCTGCCGCACGCCGTGCAGATCAGCGCCTACGGCTGCACCGAGGTGGGCGGGGTGTGCGCCTTCGGGGACGTCGACGACGGCGACGAGGTCCGGGCCACGACCAGCGGGCGGCCCTTCGACGGCATCGAGGTGCAGATCCGCGACCTCGAGACCGGCGCCGTGCTGGGCGTCGGCGAGCGCGGCGAGATCCTGGTGCGCGGCTACAACGTCTTCGGCGGCTACCACAACGACCCGGTGAAGACCGCCGAGTGCTTCGACGCCGACGGGTGGTTCCGCACGGGTGACATCGGCAGCCTCGACGACGACGGCAGGATCACGTACCTGGGGCGCACCAAGGACATGCTGAAGGTCGGCGGGGAGAACGTCGCCGCGGCGGAGATCGAGTCCCGCCTCCTCCTGCACCCGGCCGTGGCGATCGCGCAGGTCGTGGGCGCGCCCGACGCCCGGCTCGGCGAGGTCCCCGTCGCCTTCGTGGAGCTGCGCCCCGGCCGCGAGCCCACGGACGACCTGGCAGCGGAGCTGGCCGAGCACTGCAGGGGCCACCTCGCCAGCTTCAAGGTGCCGCGCCGGGTCCTGTTCGTCGACTCCTGGCCGATGTCGGCGACGAAGATCCAGAAGCACCGGCTGCGCGAGCAGCTCGCCGGGCAGGGCACGGCGTGACGCCGCGGGTTCCCTACCACGTCGGCTTCGTCGTCCCGGACCTCGCCGAGGGCATGGCCCAGTTCAGCGCGGCTCTCGGCGTGTCCTGGCGGCAGGCGGCCGAGACCGACCTGCCGGTCCGCACCGGGGCGGGCGAGCACACCGTGCGGCTGCGGTACGCCTACTCGGTCGAGGGGCCTCCGTACCTGGAGCTCATCGAGTGTGCCGAGGGGACGGTGTGGGCGTGCGACGGCGGCGGTGCCGGCACCGCGCACCACCTCGGCTACTGGAGCGACGACCTGGAGGGCGACGCCGCCCGGCTGGAGCGGGCCGGCTGGGCCCGCGAGCTCACCGACGCGGCCGAGGGCGGCGGGTGCCGCGTGCTCGCCTACCACCGGGCGCCGGCCGGTCCCCGCGTGGAGCACGTGGCCACGTCGATGCGCCGGCTGATCCTGGGGAGCTGACGAGCGGCGGGGCGCTCCGGGCCGGCAGGTGCGGCCGGTCACCTGCTCCGAGCCACACGCTCCGGGTCACGCTCCGGGCAACACGCCTGGGGCCACACGCTCCGAGCCATACGCTCCGGGCCACACGCCTGGGGCCGTGCTCCGGGCCACACGCCGCGGCCTCCGCGGACGGACGACCCGGCACCGCCGGGGGAAGGGAGGGGAGCATGCAGGCACTGCGCTTCCACGGCGCCCGGTCGCTCACGGTCGACGCCGTCGACGCGCCGCCGGCACCGACGGGCAGCGAGGTGCTCGTGGCGCCAGCGGTGTGCGGCATCTGCGGCACGGACATCCACGAGTACACCAGCGGGCCGTCGAGGACGACGGTTGAGCCGCACCCGCTCACCGGCGGCTGCATCCCCCAGATCCTCGGCCACGAGGTCAGCGGCGCCGTCGTCGCCACGGGCCCCGACGTGCGGGCCGTGGCGGTGGGGGACCGGGTGGCCGTCATGCCCCTGCAGGCCTGCGGCCGCTGCGCGCCGTGCCGGCGCGGCGACGGGCAGCTGTGCGAGGTGCGCGCCTCGATCGGGCTGCGCCATCCCTGGGGGGGCATGGCCGAGCTCATGCTGGCCGACGAGCGCCAGGTCGCCGTGCTGCCGGAGGCGGTGGACTGGGTGCAGGGGGCGCTCATCGAACCGCTGGCGGTTGCGACGGCGGCCGTGGCGCGGGCGGGCCTGGAGCCGGGCGCGTCGGTGCTCGTGACCGGCGCCGGGCCGATCGGGGCGTTCGCCGCGCTGGCCGCGGAGGCGGCCGGCGCCGGCGACCTGGTGGTGAGCGAGCCCAACTCGGCCCGCCGCGACCGGCTCGCCGCGCTCGGCCACGACGTGGTCGACCCGGCGGCCACCGACGTGGTGGCGTGCTGCCGGGAGCGGTCGGGCGGGGTCGACGTCGCCGTCGAGTGCTCGGGCAGCGGCGCCGCCCTCGACGCGGCCCTGGCGGCCGTGCGGCCGGGAGGGACGGTCGTCGTCGCCGGCATGCAGGCGGCGCCCGCCCGGCTCGACGTCGCCGACCTGATGCTGCGCGGCGTCGCGCTGGTCGGCTCCGTCGGCTACCCGGGCTGGTGGTGGCCCCGGCTGCTCGCCCAGGTGGCGGCCCGCCGCCTCGCGCCCGAGCGGCTCGTCACGAGCTCGGTCCCCCTCGCTCACGCCGTCACCAGGGGGTTCGAGCCGCTGCTCGACCCGGCTACCGACGAGCTGAAGGTGATGGTCGAGGTCGGCCCGGCCTGAGCCGCGGCGCGGCGCCCGCCTGCCGCGGCCCGGGCGCCGCGCCGGGCCTGCCGGGGCCCGGGCGCCGCGCCTGGGCCGGCGCGGAGGTGCGCGATGCCCGATATCGTATCGGTGAGCCGGCGGCGGACGGCCCGGAGGGAGGGGCGACATGCTCACGCACGACGAGCTTCGCGAGGCCGTGGTGGCCCACTTCGTCGCGGAGAACAGCCGCGACGTGGACGCCATCGTCGACACGGTCGCGGAGACGGTCGAGTACCACGTCAAGAGCCCGCACTACCCGGACGACCCGGTGCCCTTCGGTGTGACGGCCAGCGCCGCCGGCGTGCGCAAGCTGTGGGTCGACCTGTACGAGACCTTCAGCTCGTACCAGATCGACATCGACGACGTGCTCACCTGGCCCGAGCGCCAGCAGGCGCTCGCCCTGGTCACCATCACCGCCACGCCGGCCCGGTCGTTCGAGGGGCTGCCGGCCGGCCGGCCCTTCCGCTACAGCGTGGCGGCGCTGTGCGACTACGACGACACCGGCAAGATGACCCGCGAGACCGTGTACGGGAACATGGCCATCGTGACGTGGGGCATCCGGCGGATGCACGAGTTCCTGGCGACCGCCGCCGCGGCGACGCAGGGTTGACGGCCCTGTCGGGCGAGCGGCGCCGGCCGTTCCGGTTCGGCGTCCTGCACATGTCGCCAGTGCCCTCGGCCGCCTGGTGGACCGATCACGTCCGGCGGGTCGAGGAGGCCGGGTTCGCCACGCTGCTGCTCAGCGACCACTTCGACCGGTCGCCGCTCGGTCCCGTGCCGGCCATGGCGCACGCCGCCGCCGTCACCGAGCGGCTCACCGTCGGCTCGCTGGTGCTGAACAACGACCTGCGCCACCCGGCGCTGCTGGCGAAGGAGCTCGCCACCATCGACCTGCTGACCGACGGCAGGCTCGAGATCGGCCTGGGTGCCGGCTGGATGACCGCCGACTACGACCAGGCCGGGCTGACCCGCGATCCCGCCGGCGACCGGGTCGACCGGCTGGCCGAGGCCGTCTCGGTCCTGCGCGCCCTGTTCACCGGTCCCCCGGTGGACCACGCGGGCGAGCACTACACGCTTCGGGGCATGCGGCCGGTGCCGCTGCGGGCGGGCGGGCGGCCGCCCCTGCTCATCGGCGGAGGGGGGCGGCGGGTGCTCGGCCTGGCGGGGCGCCAGGCCGACATCGCCAGCGTGAACTGGAACGTCCGGGCCGGTGCCGTGGGCGCCGACGCCGTCGCCTCCGGCACGGCGGCCGCCACCGACGACAAGGTCGGCTGGGTGCGGGCAGCGGGACGCGATCCCGAGCTGCACGTGCAGTGCTACCTGCTGCGGGTCACCGACGACCCCCTCGGCGTGACGTCGGCGTGGCTGCGGTCGGTGGGCGCGCCGGACGTCGACCCAGCCGCCGCCGCCGAGTCCCCCCACGTCCTGGTGGGCCCGCTCGGCGCCATCGAGGAGGCGCTGCTCGCCCGGCGGGAGCGGTGGGGCTTCTCCTACGTCTCGTTCTACGACGACGCCATGGGCGACGCGACGGCCGTGGTCGAGCGCCTGGCCGGGCGGTGACCGTGCCGGCCGCGCCCTCCCCGGCGCAGCGCCTGCGGGGGCGGCTGCGACCCGGCGAGCCCGTCGTCGTGCCGGGGGTGACCGACGGCCTGTCCGCGGCGCTCGCCCGCGCGGCGGGCTTCGACACCGTGTACGTGAGCGGAGCCGGCACGGCCGCGGCCCGCGGGCTGCCGGACATGAGCATCCTGTCGCTGCCGGAGCTGGCCGACGCCGTCAGGGTGGTCGCCGAGCACGCCGACCCGGTGGTGGACCTCGACACGGGGTTCGGGGGCGCCGGCGCCATCCGGCGTGCCATGCGCGAGCTGGCACGTTCCGGCGCAGCCGCCGTCCACATCGAGGACCAGCCCTTCCCGCGCCGGTGCGGCTACCTGACCGCGGAGCCGTGCGTCGCCGTGCCCGACATGCTGCGCCGCCTTGACGCCGCCTGGGCGTCGGGGACGGACCTGGTGGTCGTGGCCCGGACCGACGCGCTCCTCACGGGCGGGCTCGACGACGCCGTGGCCCGGGCGGTCGCGTACGCCGAGGCGGGCGCCGAGCTGGTGTTCGTGAACGGACTGCGCACGCTCCACGAGCTGCGGGCGGTGCGCGGCGCCGTGGACGTCCCGCTCGTCTACAACGTGTCGGGCAGCGACCGGTCCCCGTGGCTGACGCGGGCGCAGGCGGCCGAGGCGGGCGTCGCCATGGTGCTGCACCCGGTCCAGGCGGCACGCGCCGCGGCGCGCGCCGTGCAGCGCTACCTGGCGGGCCTGGCCGCGGACCAGCCGCCCGCGCCGGACGATCTGGTGCCGTTCGAGGAGTACATGGCCCTCGCCGGCTGGGACGACGCGGTGGCGTTCGAGGAGGGGTTGCCGCAGCGGGCCGCCGGGTCGGGCGTGCCGCGCCTGCCGGGCGGCGGGAGCCTCTGGCCCGAGGCCGCCTTCGTGGTCGCCGAGCGGGTCGTCGTCATCGACCACTTCCGCCATCGGCTGCAGGTGGTCTGCCACGCCCTAATCGGCG
>JAJZYI010000294.1 GCA_021798135.1 Actinomycetes bacterium
ACTGGTGCAGGCTGTTGCACACCCAGGCGAAGAGCCGGTCGTCGACGAACACCGGCGCCAGCACGGCCACGTCCTGCTGGTGCGTCGCCCCGATCCACGGGTCGTTGCAGAGGAAGATGTCGCCCGGCTCGATGCCGGGGTTCTCGCCCCGGTGCTCCAGCGTCCACTTCACCCCCGAGCTCGCAGCCGCCGACAGGTACTGCAGGAACGGCCCGAAGAACACGTAGTCCCCGCGCTCGTCGAGGATCACCGGGTTGAAGTCGTGCCCGTAGGCGGCGATGGGCGAGCCGGAGATCTTCACCAGCGTGTTGCCGTGCTCGACGTTGACGTTCCAGAGCGCGAAGCGGAGCACCTCGTAGGTGATGCCGTCGAGCTGGTCGTCGACCTCGTCGTGGAACGACACCCCGGCCGGCTGCCTCGGCCCGGCTCCGGGGATGTAGGGGTAGGTCCACCCGTCCCACACGATCTCCTGCGCGGCACCCACGTCATTTGTCATGGCCTGCTCCCTCCCGACTCGTTCCGTCCTGCCAGCCGCCCCCGCCCCCGCCCCGGCCACCGCCCCCGGTCACCGGTCATCGGTGACGACCAGGCTGCCGAACCGGTCCACCTCGCCGCGCTGCCCGGGGTGCACCAGCACGATCGTCGACGAGTACTCGACGATCGCCGGGCCGCCGAAGCGCGCGTCCCGCCCGAGCGTCCGCCCGTCGTAGACGTCGGTCGTGACGAACGCGCCGGCCTCGGGCCAGTACGCCTCCCGCTTCCCGACCGGGGCAGCGGCCTGCGCCGCCGCCGCCTCGCTGAGCGCGGGGGTCGACGTCCTCCCCCGGGCGCGCACCCGGAGCACCCCGAGCTGGATGCCCGCCCCCGAGAAGGCCGATCCCGCCCCGTAGACCTGCTCGTAGCGCTCGATGAAGCGGCTCGCCAGCTGCTCCGCCCCCTCGCCCGAGAGCTCGCCGCCGGGGACCGGGACCTCGACCTGGTGGATCTGGAGCGCGAACTTCATGTCGGCGGAGCGGTCGAACACCATCTGCTCGTCGGCCACGCCCTCGCGGGCGAGCTGCGCGCGTGCCTCGGCCTCGAGCTCCGAGAAGTGCGCGTTGATGCGCTCGGGGTCGAACGGGGCCGACATGAGGTCGGCCCGCTCGAACACGTGGAGCAGGTCCGAGTCGACGACACCGAGCGCCGACCAGCCCGACGCCAGGTTGCCCAGCGGGACGACGACGGTGCCGATCCCCAGCTCGCGCGCGTAGCTGCTGGCGTGGAGCCCGGCAGCGCCGCCGTAGGCGTAGATCAGGAAGTCCCGGGGGTCCAGGCCCCGCTCGACGGTCAGCTGGCGCATCAGGCCGGCCATGTGGCTGTCGACGATCCGCTTCGCACCCGCAGCCGCCTCCACCTCGGTCATCCCGAGCGGCTCGGCCACCGTGCGCATCGCCCGCAGCGCCGCGTCCCGGTCGAGCTCGAGCCCGCCGGAGAGGACGGCGCCCTCGCCGAAGTAGCCGAGCACGACGTTGGCGTCGGTCACCGTGGGCTGGACCCCGCCACGCCCGTAGCAGGCCGGCCCCGGCTGCGCCTGCGCGCTCTCCGGCCCGACCCGAAGGGTGCCGCTCGTGCCGTCGCGCCAGATGATGCTGCCGCCCCCGGCGCCGATGGACTCGATGTCGAGGCGCGGCATGAAGAACGTGTACTGGTTGACGACGGTCTCCGCCGAGGTCAGCGGGACGCCCTGGTGGAGCACGCCGACGTCGAAGCTGGTCCCGCCCATGTCCGTCGCGATGACGTTGCGGTGGCCCATCTGGCGGGCCAGGAACGCCGTGCCGGCGAGGCCGCCGACGGGGCCCGACCCGATCGTGAACAGCGGCGCCTGCACGGTGGCCTCGACGGGGGCGACGCCGCCCGAGGCGTGCATGATGAGCAGCGGGTGCTGGTAGCTCCGCTCCTTCGTCATGGCGTCGAGGTGGGTGAGGTACGAGGCCGTGGCCGGCCCGATGTAGGCGTTGACGGCGGCGGCCGCGGTCCGCTCGTACTCGCCCGGCTTGCCGATGAGCTCGTGCGCGCACGAGACGAAGACGTCGGGCGCCATCTCCCGGATCATCGCCTTGACCGCCTGCTCGTGGGCCGGGTTCACGAAGCCCCACAGGAACGAGACGGCGATCGCCTCCACGCCGGCGGCGAGGAGCTCCTCGACGGCGACCCGCACCTCGTCGACGGCCAGGGGCGCCACGACGTCTCCCTCCCAGTCGACGCGCTCGGTCACCTCCTTGATGAGGCTCGGCGGGATGATCGGCGCGGGCTTCTTGTGCCGCGAGACGTGGAGCAGCCGGTCGATGGGGAGCCCCGCGGACCGGCCGAAGGACCGCATCATCGTGAGCACGTCCCGGTGGCCCCGGGTCGTGATCAGCCCGGCCCTGGCGCCCCGCATCTGCACCAGGATGTTCGTCCCCACGGTGGTGCCGTGGAGCAGCAGGTCCGTCTGGCCGAGCAGCTGGTCGCCGGTCAGTCCCAGCTGGGCAGCGCAGGCCCTGATGGCGTCGAGGAACCCGGCGGAGAGATCCTCGGGCGTCGTCGAGACCTTGGACTGTGTGATCGCACCGGCGTCGTCCAGCACGACGCAGTCGGTGAAGGTGCCTCCGATGTCGACACCGCAGTAGTACTTCATCTCCGGTTCCTCCCCGGTCGTGATCGACGCCCCGCCCTCCAGTGCCTCGGGGGTGCCTGCTCCCCCGGCCTCGCTCCGCACGGCCTCCTCCCGTTCGCGGTCCTCGGGGCCTCCCCGCCCGCCGTCACGGTCCGGCCTCCCTCGTGATGTGGACGGCGTCGACGGCGGTGACGCCGCATCCCTGCGCGTGCACGACGAGCGGGTTCACCTCGAACGCCTCGAGCTCGTCGCCCGCCCGCTCCCCGAAGGCCGCGACGGCCTCGATGGCCTCCACGGCAGCGCCCAGGTCGGCGCGCGGCGCGCCCCGGAAGCCGTCGAGCAGCGGGTAGCCCCGCAGCGCCCGCAGCAGCGCGGCGGCTTCGCCGTCGGCGAGCGGGAGCAGTGCCGTCCTGGCATCGCGCACGAGCTCGGCGCTCGTGCCGCCCATCCCGACGACGAGGACCGCCCCGAAGTCTCGGTCGCGGCGCACGCCGACGATCAGCTCGACGCCCGGCGCCACCATGGGCTGGACGACCGAGCCGCGAGGCTCCTGGCCTGCGGCGCTCGCCGCGTCGACGACCTGCCGGTGGGCGCGGGCCACGGCCTCCGGCCCCTCGACGCCGAGCACCACACCGCCGACGTCGCTCTTGTGCACGATCCCGGGTGCGTCGACCTTCACCGCCACCTTGCCGCCGAGGGCCGCGGCAGCTCGGGCGGCGTCGGCCTCGGTAGCGCACGGGCGGCAGTCCACGGTGGGGATCCCCAGGTCGCGCACGAGCTCCAGGGGGTCGTCGGGCGCCGGCCGGGCGGGGTCCCCGGTGGCGGCCCGGGAAGCGGCGGGCACGTCACGGCCGGCAGGCAGCAGCCTGGCGCGCAGGGCGCGCATGCAGCGGTCGGGATCGTCGAAGACCAGTACGCCGTTCTCCCGCAGGCGTGCCCGCGCCAGTTCGCTCATGGCACCGGCCACCCAGAGGACGACGGGCGCCCACCCGGTCGCCGACCGGTGCTCGAGCAGGCGGTCGGCCAGCCGTTCGGCCAGGTCGGGAGGGTGCACCGTGAGCACGAGGACGACGGCGTCGAAGCCGTCCGCCCGCTCGAAGGCGCTGAGGGAGCCCCGGAAGATCGCCGGGTCCTCCACGAACATCCCGCTCATGTCCGCAGGGTTGCCGACAGCGGCGAAGGTCGGGACCACCGCGGCGAGCTCCTCGCGCGTCCGGGCGGCGGGCTCCGGAAGGCACAGCCCGGCCCGCTCCGCCGCCTCGGCGGCGATGACGCCGGCGCCGCCGGACGTCGTGACCACCGCCACCCGGCCGCCCCTGCTCGTGCCGAGGTGCGCCAGCGTGCGGGTCGTGTCGACCAGGTCGTCCACGGCGTGCACCCGCACGGCGCCGGTGCGGGCGAAGACGGCGTCGAGCACGTCGTCGTCGGAGGCCAGGGCGCCCGTGTGCGCAGCCGTCGCCCGGGCCGCGGCGCCGGTCGCGCCGGCCTTCAGGCAGACGACGGGCTTCCCCGCGTCGCGCAGCGCCTGCAGCGCGGCCAGGAACCGGGCCGGCTGGCGGACGCCTTCGAGGAAGACCCCGACCACG
>JAJZYI010000017.1 GCA_021798135.1 Actinomycetes bacterium
ACCGTGGGGCCGCCGGCCGGGCGCGGCCCGCCGGCGACGCGACGGGCGGGTCCGGCGTGCCGGCATCGGACGGTGCCCCGGTCGACCTGCTGCGCGTGGTCGGCCCGGCCGTCGCCAAGCGGGCCGCCCCCGTGGTCCTCGTCGCCGTGCTGCTCGGGCTGTGGTGGGCGCTGCGGTCACGGCGCGGCGCCGGGGTCCGCAGGGGATGACGCCCCTCCCCCACCTGTTCCAGCCGTACGACATGCGCGGCGTCCACCTGCGCAACCGGCTGGTCTTCGCCGGGCACGGCAGCCGCTTCGTGGACCCGCACACCCACCAGCTGACGGAGCGCCAGGCGCACTACCTGGCCGAGCGGGCGAAGGGCGGCGTCGGGCTCATAGTCCAGGGATCGGGGATCGTCCATCCCACCGGCATGACCTTCGGGGGGATCAACCAGGCGTGGGACGACGCGGGCATCGCCGCGTACGCCCGGGTGGTCGACGCGGTCCACGACGCGGGCAGCCCGATCTTCGCCCAGCTCTCGCACCTGGGCCGCCAGGGAACCGGGTTCCCGAGCCACCGCGAGCTGTGGGCCCCCTCCGCTGTGCCCGACCCCAGCAGCAGGGTCGTGCCGCACGCCATGACGCACCGCGACATCGCCGAGCTGCTGGGCGCCTACCGCGACGCCGCACGGCGCTTCGTCGCCGCCGGCTTCGACGGGCTGGAGGTCTACCTGGCCCACGGCTACCTGCTCTGCTCGTTCCTGTCGCGCTTCAGCAACACTCGCACCGACGAGTACGGCGGGTCCCTGGAGAACCGGATGCGGCTCCCCCTGCAGGTGCTGCAGGTCGTCCGCTCGGTCGTCCCCGACACCATGCCGGTCGGCATCCGGATCAGCGCCGACGAGCTCGTGCCGGGCGGCATCGACCTCGACGAGAGCCGAGCAACGGTGGCCGCCCTCCGCGCCGCGACCGACCTCGACTACGTGTCGGTGAGCCAGTCCAACTACGCCTCGATCGACCGCCAGATCCCGGACATGAGCTTCCCGCGGGCCCCGTTCGCCGCGCTGGCCCGCGGCATCCGCGAGGTCAGCGCCGGGGTGCCCGTGTTCGCCGTGGCCCGGATCGTCTCGGCGGAGAAGGCCGAGGAGCTCCTGGCCGACGGCACCGCCGACTTCGTCTGCCTGGTCCGGCCGCTCATCGCCGATCCCGAGCTGCCGAACAAGGCGCGCGCCGGCCGCCTCGACGAGATCCGCCCGTGCGTCTCCTGCAACGTGGGCTGCCGGGGCGGCCCGCACCGCGGGCTGCCCATCGCGTGCCTGGTGAACCCGGCCGTCGGCTTCGAACAGGACTGGGGGGTGGGGCGAGTCGCCCCGGCCTCGCCGAGGCGCCGGGTCCTGGTCGTCGGCGGCGGCCCCGCCGGCCTGCAGGCGGCGACCGTCGCCGCCGAACGGGGCCACGAGGTGGCGCTGGTGGAGCGCGAGGACCACCTCGGCGGCCAGGTCGTGGTGGCGGCGGCCGCCATGCCGTACCGCGACGAGCTGGCGGACGCCACCCGCTTCCTCGAACGCCGCCTTCGGCAGCTCGGCGTCCCCGTCGCCCTCGGCACGCCGGCCGACCTCGCGACCGTCGTCGGGCACGAGCCCGACGTGGTCGTCCTCGCCACGGGGTCGGTGCCGGGGTCCCCACCGGTGCCGGGCGCGGAGCTGCCCCACGTCGTGAGCGCGCACCGGGCCATCGTGGACGGGTCCATCGCCGGGGGCCGCGTCGTGGTGGTCGACAGCGGCGAGGCCGACTGGAAGTGCCTCACCACCGCCGAGTGCCTCCTCGCCCGCGGGAACGAGGTGTGGCTGGTCACCCCCGTCACCGCCGGCGCCGAGATCGACGCCTTCAGCAGGCCGCCGCTCATGCGCCGGCTGATGGCGGGCGGCCTGAGGCTGCTGGAGCACCGCAACCTGGTCGCCGTCGGGCCGGGGGACGTCACCGTGGCGGAGGTGTGGTCCGGCGCCCTCGAGACCCTGGAGGGCGTCGACCACGTCGTCACCGCGTGGTACGGCGTGGCCTCCGACGAGCTGGCGGAGCCGGTGCGGTCGGCGGGCCTGGAGGTGCACGTCGTCGGCGACGCGCTGGCCCCCCGGCGAGCCATCGACGCCATGTGGGACGGCTTCCGCGTGGCGGTGGCGCTGTGACCGCCGCGACCCGGCCGGCCGTGCTGGTGACCGGCGGCGGGTCGGGCATCGGCGAGGGCATCGCCCGCGTCCTCGCCGACCGTGGCTGGCAGGTGGCCGTCAACGACCTCGACGCCGAGGCGGCGGCCGCCGTGGCGTCGCAGGTCGGGGGCGTGGCCGTCCCCGGTGACGTCGAGGTGCCCGGGCTGGTCGACGAGGCGGTGGCCCGGTGCGGCGGGCGGCTGGACGGCCTGGTGAACAACGCCGGCGTCATCCTGCGCTCCCCGCTCGCCGCCGTGACGCTCGAGGACGTCGACCGCACCCTCGGGGTGAACCTGCGCGCTCCCATGCTCCTGAGCAGGGACGCGCTGCCGCACCTGGCCCGCACCGGCGGCGCCGTCGTCAACCTCGCGTCGATGACGGCCGAGTCGCCGCAGCTGGGCGGGGGTGCATACAGCGCCAGCAAGGCGGGGCTGGTGGCGTTCACCCGGCAGGCGGCCATCGAGTGGGGCGAGCTCGGCGTCCGCGTGAACGCCGTCGCCCCGGGAATGGTGCGCAGCGCCATGGCCGGCGCCTACGCCGACCCCACGCTCGCCGAGGGCCGCCGCCGCCTCGTGCCGGCAGGGCGCATCGGCACGCCCGAGGAGGTCGGGACGGTCGTCGCCTTCCTGCTCTCCCGCGACGCCGCGTACGTGAGCGGCGAGACGATCCTGGTGGACGGCGCGCTCGCGCACGCCCTGGTCCGATCGATCCCCCAGGCCCCCTGACGGCACCCGGCGGCGGAGCCGGAACGCCACGTGCCAGGGCCGGAACGCCACGTGCCAGGGCCGGAACGCCACGTGCCAGGGCCGGAGCACCCGGCGGCCGAGCCGGCCGGCTGGCGGCACCACGGCCGGCACCCGCTGGCCGCCGCGCCCCCTGCGCGGCCCCCGTCAGGCCCGGGCGCGTGCCGGATCGACGGCCGGGCGCTGGTGGCACACCTTGGCCTTGCGACCGCTGCCGCACGGGCACCGTTCGTTCCGGCCGGCACGGGCGAAGACGTCCGCCACCTCGGCTGCCGGGCGCCCGCGGCGGACCAGGTCCGCCATGAGCCGCATGGGCCCGTCGACGTGGGTGAAGAAGGCCAGGTAGCCCGCACAGAGGTAGTTGAGGCCCTCCTCGCCGTCGGGGGTGAGCCCGATGCGGTTCTTCGGGCACTCGCCGCGGCAGGCGAAGCGGACGCGGCAGTCCAGGCAGCGCTGCGGGAGCGCGTCGCGCTTGGCGTTGCCGAAGGCCTGCTGGCGAGGCGACGTGACCAGGTCGGCGAGATGCCCGGTGCCGATGTTGCCGAGGAGGTGCTCCGGGTCGACGAAGTGGTCGCAGGAGTAGACGTCGCCGTTGTGTCCGAGCGCCACCGCCCGGCCGCACGTCTCGGCGAAGATGCACAGCGACGGCTCCACGCCGAGCCACGACGCCAGCGCTGCTTCGAAGTGCTGCACGAAGACCTCGCCCACGTCGCGCCGCAGCCACTCGTCGAACACCGACACCAGGAACCGGCCCCACGCGTCGGGGTCGACCGAGCGCTCGGTGACGGCCGGCGGCTCCCCGCCGTCGGCCGGCGCCACCGGCTCGACGATGGGGATGAACTGGACGAAGCGCTCGCCGAGCTCGTCGCGGAAGTACCGGTACACCTCGAGCGGCCGGTCCTGGTTGCCGGCATGCACGGTGCACAGCACGTTGTGCTCCACGCCGTGCTCCCGCAGCAGGCGCAGGCCGCGCAGGACGCGGCCGGACGTCGGGGCCCCGCGCTTGTCGGTCCGGTAGCGATCGTGCACGTCGGGCGGCCCGTCGATGCTGATGCCCACCAGGAACCGGTGCTCGGCGAGCATGGCGCACCACTCGTCGGTCAGCAGCGTGCCGTTCGTCTGCATGGTGTGCTGCACCCGCTGCCCGGGCCTGGCGTGCTCTCGGGCGAGGCCCACCGCACGCCGGAAGAAGTCCGCTCCCATGAGCGTCGGCTCGCCGCCCTGCCACGCGATGGTCACCTCGGGCTCGTCGCGCTGCGATTCGAGCAGCTGCCGCACGTAGGTCTCCAGCAGCTCGTCGGTCATCCGGAACCGGTCACCCGGGTAGAGCGACTCCTTCGCCAGGAAGTAGCAGTAGTCGCAGTCCAGGTTGCAGATCGGTCCCGTGGGCTTGGCCAGGACGTGCAGGCCCGGCACCGGACGCGGCCCGCGCCCGCCGGGACCGGGCCCGGCGCCGCGCCGCGTGGCGGCCATCACCACCGGTGCCGCGACTGGCTCGCCGTGCACGGTCACACCTCCTCCTCCCGCCCGACAGCGCTCCTCCCGCCCTCAGCGTCGGGTCTCACCCCGGTCCCCGGACCGGAACAGGTCGCCGCGCACCGTGCCGCTCGCCCGGGTCCGGCCCGGGCGCTCGCCCCCGATGACGCTCCCAACCTATTACTGTCGGCGCCTGGCCGACGAAGGGGCCAGGTCGCGGCCCCGCGGGCCGGCGCCACCGCGGGTGCGGGCGACCCCCGCCGCCGCGGTGCGCGGCGGACCGGCCGGGCAGCAGGCGCCGCTCTGGACGAGCGGGGCGCGGTCGGGACCTACCCCCACCGCACGGCGGGCGGCGGCGCTGCCGCCGCTCCACGAGGTCAGCTGGTCAACTGCGAGGAGATGGGCCATGAACGAGCCCGTGCACGACGCCGAGCCCGGCGGCCGGCCCGAGGCGACGGCGTTGCTGGTGATGGACGTGCAGCGGTCGATGGTGGAGCGCTTCGCCGGCGGGCCGCAGCTCGCGGCGCGCCTCGGGACGGCCGTGGCCGCGGCGCACGGCGCCGGCGTCGACGTGATCGCCGTGCGGGTCGCGTTCCGGCCCGGCCACCCCGAGGTCGACCGCCGCAACCCGAGGTTCGCGGCCATCGCCGAGGCGGGCCGGCTGCAGGCCGGCACCGCCGAGGTGGAGCTCGACCCGGCGCTCGGTCTCGGCCCGGGCGACACCGTGGTGACCAAGGTTCGGGTCAGCGCCTTCACCGGGAGCGACCTGGCCGAGGTCCTGCGCTCGCGGGGTACCCGGACGCTCGTCCTGTCGGGCATCGCCACCAGCGGCGTCATCCTGTCGACGCTGCGGCAGGCGGCCGACGCCGACTACCGGATCGTGGTCCTCTCCGACGGCTGCCTCGACGGCGACGCCGAGGTGCACGACGTGCTCGTGTCCAGGGTGTTCCCCACCCAGGCGGAGGTCATGACGGTCGACGAGTGGATCCGGTCGTTGCGCGCCGGGGCCTCCGGCTGACGCCGGCCTGCACCCCACCGGCCACCACCGTCCCACGGCTGCGACGAGCCCACCAGCCACCCCAGGCCACGCCGGCCACGGCGCCACCCGCCACCACCCCGTGCGCACGTGCAGCCCGCGGCGCCGCTCGCCCAGCCCGCCGCGCCTACTGGCCTCGGCTGGCCGAGGTGGTGCGCCGCCGCTCCTGCTGTCTCGCCACCGCCTGCCAGTGGCCGTCGGACACCCAGGTCCGGGCGAACGCCGACGTGGCGAGGTCGGCCGTCTGCGGGTGCTCGCGTGGCACGGTGGCGTTCGCCACCGCCTTGATGCCCACGAGCGCGTCCCGCGGCACCTCTGCGAGCCCATGGGCCAGTGCGCGCCACCCCTCCTCGAACGACGCCCGGGGGACCACCTGCTCGGCCAGGCCCCACGTCAGCAGATCGGCGCCGGTGACGACCGTGCCCGTCGCGAGCAGGTACATGGCCCGCCCGCGCCCGACCAGCGCGGCCAACCGCTCCACCCCTCCCCATGCGGGCATGATGCCGAGGTTCACCTGCGTGAAGCCCATGCGGACGTCGTCGGCGGCGATCCGGACGTCACACGCGAGGGCCACTTCGCCGCCACCGCCGTAGGCGTCGCCGTTGACCGCTGCGACCACCGGGACCGGGAGCCGACCGAGGCGGTCCAGGATCCCCCGCATGCGCACCGCCATCGCCTGCGCCGACTCGAAGTCCCGGACCTCCGCCAGCTCCTTCAGGTCTCCGCCAGAGACGAAGACGCGGTCGCCGGCGCCGCGCAGCACCACGGCGCCGACCGCCGATCCTTCGACGGCGGTGATGGCTTCCTCGAGCCCGTCCATGACCGCGCTGCTGATGGCGTTGCGCGTCTCGGGTCGATCGATGACGATCTGGGCGACGTCACCGTCGTACGTCAGGACCACCGGACCTGTGGATGTCATGCGCGCTTCCTGTCGTTCGTCGCCGATGTGGTGTCTCCGCACCAGCGGGTCCTCGACCGGTCGGCGCGGGTGCCGGGCGCTCGGCGACTGCCGGTGTGCCGGCCCGCACCGCCGCTCACTTCCGCCCCGCTCCGCCGGTTCGCTGCGACGGTCCCCGGCCGTCGAGCACGATCTCGCGGTACTCGTCGAGCAGACCGGACACCGCCTGCTGGCTGTCGAGCGCCCCTTCGGCGTATGCGGCCTGCAACCGGCGGTAGGTCTCCGACGCCCGCAGGCGCCGCGAGAACTCTTCCACGGAGTGCTGCAGGCGGTCCTCGACGTCGAACCACCGCCGGCCCCGATCCCGCCCTGTTCGTCCGCTCTGCTCGATCCAGCGCCGGTGGGCCTGCACGGCAGCGACGACGCCGTCGATACCGAGCTCCTTGTCGGCGGTGGCCCGCACGACGGGCACACGCCACCCCCCAGGCTCGCCGCGGCGCAGCCCGAGCATCTCCTCCAGATCGGCTGCGAGCCGGTCAGCACCGCCCAGGTCCTCCTTGTTCACGACGATGACGTCGACCACCTCGAGCACGCCGGCCTTCGCCGCCTGCACGTGGTCGCCCCAGCCAGGTGCGGCGACCAGCACGCGGGTGTCCGCCAACCCGGCCACGTCGCACTCGACCTGGCCGATACCGACGGTCTCCACGACCACGAGGTCGAAGCCCACGGCGCCGAGGACGCGCACGGCGTCCGGGACCAGCGCGGCGAGGCCGCCGATGCGCCCCCTCGATGCCAGCGACCGGGCGAAGACGTGGTCGTCGTCGTTCAGCTCCTGGAACCGAAGCCGGTCCCCGAGCAGGGCGCCCCCGGTGACCGGAGAGCTGGGGTCGACCGCGAGGATGGCGATCTTGTCGTGCGCCTCGCGCAGCTTCTTCACCAGGCCCCTGGTCAGCGTGGACTTCCCGGCCCCCGGCGCGCCGGTGATGCCCACGACGTACGGGCGCGTGCCGGTCTGCGCGATGCGGACGGCTTCACGGCACCCGTCGCCGTCCCCGTCGACGAGGCTTATCAGCTTGGCGACGCTGTGCACGTGCCCCGCCCGACCTCGTTCGAACAGCATCTGGACGGCATCCACGACGTCAAGACCGGCCATGCGGTGCGATCACCTCCCGCGCTATCGCTTCGCCTCGAACTGTGCGACGAGCAGCGAGCCGGCCTGCCGGACGTGGTCCGTGGCCGCCGCCTGTGCCTCCGCCGGATCGCGGTCCGCGATGGCACGGAGCATGCGCGCGTGGCCCGCCTGGGCCTGACGAGGCCAGTCCTGGAGGAGCGAGTAGAACCCTTCCGGTATGTAGCGTGTGCTGACCTTCAGCAGCTGCAGCATCTTCGGGCTGCCCGCGGCAGCGTTGACGGCCGCGTGGAACTGCCAGTTGAGCGCTTCGAGCTCGCCGGTCCGCGACGGCGCTGCGAACCCGATCTCCCCTGAGCGCGTGACGCACGATCGAAGCCATGCCACGAGCTCCGGTGACGCCTTCGCGCAGGCCCGTCGCGCCAGGGCTCCCATCAGGTACGCGTGTGCTTCGTAGATGTCGGCCAGATCCTCCGGGGTCATCTCCAGCACACGCACCGATTGGTTGGGGGACCGTTCCACGAACCCCTCGGCCTCGAGCCGGAGCAGCGCTTCGCGCACCGGCGTCGCGCTGACCCCCAACAACCCCGCCAACTGCTCCTGGCTCGTCCTGCCCGGCTCGATCTGCCCGGTCAGGATCATCCTCCGCAGGACCCGCTGCACCTCGTCGCTCAGTCGGACGCGCCTGATCTCCCTCGTCATCGCCTCTCCCGCCTCGGCGCGCTCCGGGCCCGGCTCTCGGTTCCGTGCCACGGCCACCCGCTCACCGGTCCGACATCGCCGGTCGCACCGCACCCGGGTCGGCAGCCACGGCGGCACCGGCCGCCAGCAAGGCGGCGACCTCCGCTTCCGAGTACCCGACCTCAGCGAGGACGGCCCTGGTGTGCTCGCCCACGCACGGCGCGCCGCGCCGACCGGCCGTGCCCCGTCCGGGCAGCGGTCCCGGCACATGGCGGTAGCTGCCGTACGCACCGTGCTCGGCCGTCACCACCAGGTCGCGGTCCTGCACCTGCGGGTCCGCCAGCGCCTCGTCGATGCTGTTCACCCGCCCGCAAGCCACCCGGCCGCTCCGAAGGACCTCGATCCAGTGCGCCCGGCCCGCCGTCGCGAAGATCGCCTGCAGGATCCCCACGACTTCCTCGCGGTGCCGATGCCGCCCGCCGTTGGTACGGAACCGCTCGTCGGCGAGCCGCTCGTCGCGCAACGCCCCCACCAGGCGTGCCCACATCCGGTCGTTGCCCACGAACACGCTCAGGTACCCGTCGCTGCAGGCGAAGAGCTGGGCCGGGACGAGCGAGCTGTGCGCACCCAGGGCGTGCCGAACCGGCTGCTCGCCGCCGTTGAGCACCCGGGCGGCCAGGTAGCTCAGCATCGACACCTGCGTGTCGAACAGGCTCATGTCGAGATGGCAGCCGACACCGCTCCTGTCCTTGCGGACCAACGCGCTGGCGATGGCGAACGCGGCAACCAGGCCCCCGACGTGGTCGACGTACGAGATCCCCGCCTTGCCAGGCGGTCCGTCGGGCTCCCCGCCCATGCTCATGACCCCCGCCATGGCCTGGATGGTGTAGTCGTACCCCGGCTGGCCCGCCAACGGGCCGGTCTCGCCGAAGCCGGTCAGCGAGCACGTGATCACCCCCGGGTTGACCTCCCGCATGGCCTCCTCCGTGAGGCCGATGCCCGCCATCGTCCCGGGCCGGAAGTTGTCCACGACGACGTCCGCCGACCCGATCAACCGCTTCATGGCGGCCATGCCGCCCTCCGTGCCCAGCCGCAGGGCGACGGAGCGCTTGCCCCAATTGAGCGAGGCGAAGTACAGCGAGACGTCCTCGCTCAGGTAGTCGGGACCCACACGCCGAGCGTCGTCGACGTGATCGGGATCCTCGACCTTCACCACGTCGGCGCCGAGCTCGGCCAGCGCGAGCGTGCCATATGGTCCGGCCAGGAACTGCGTCAGGTCGACGACGCGGACCCCGGTCAACAGGCTGGCGGCATCGGCGCCGGCCCGTTGCGCCGCCCCAGCGCCGGCGCTCCATGCTCCCGTCAACGCGACGCCATCCTCTGTGCGCACAGCTCGCCCACGGTGCCGACCACGTCGTCGACCGCCGAGCCGGTCGGGAACACGGCCGCCGCCCCCACCTGGAGCAAGCGCTCCCGGTCGCCCCTCGGGATGGCACCACCGACCACGATCGGGATCTCCTCGGCGTCCACCGCCGCCAGGCGCCGGCGGATGTCCTCGGTGAGCTCGACATGGGCACCGCTCAAGACGCTCAGGCCGATAACGTCGACGTCCTCTTGGACCGCCACCGTCACGATGTCGGCGGTCCGCTGCCTGATCCCGGTGTAGATGACCTCGAAGCCCGCGTCCCGCAGCGCGTAGGCGACCACCTTGGCGCCCCGGTCGTGACCGTCGAGCCCCGGCTTGGCTACCAGCACCCTTCCCCTCATCAGATGTCCACCGGCTGACGGAACTCGCCCCACACGTCCTTCAGCTCCTTCGTGATCTCGCCGACCGTGACGTCGGCGTGCGCGCACTCCACCAGGATCGGCATCAGGTTGCCGCCGTCGTCCCGGGCTGCGTCGCGCAGGCTGCGCAGCGCCTCCCTCGCACGCGCCTGGTCTCGGGCCCGGCGGACCTCCTGGACCCTGGCCACCTGGGCAGCGCGAGCCTCGGCGCTCATCTTGTAGGTCTCGACGTCGGGCGGGTCGCCGTCGGAACGGCACACGTTCACGCCGACCACCGGACGCGCTCCCGACTCGACGTCCTTCTGCAGCGCGAACGCCTCCTTGGCGATCATCCGCTGCACGACGCCCGTCTCGATCGCCTTGACCATGCCACCCTGGCGCTCGAGCTCCTCCATCACCGCCTGGATGCGCTCCTCGGTCTCGTCCGTCAGCCGCTCCACGTAGTACGAGCCACCGAGCGGGTCCGGCACCCTGGCCACGCCCGTCTCGTAGGCGAGGATCTGCTGCGTCCGCAGGGCGAGCGTCGTCGTCTCCTCCGACGGCAGGGCGAACGGCTCGTCCCAGGCAGCCGTGAACATCGACTGGACGCCGCCGAGCACCGACGCCAGCGCCTCGTAGGCGACCCGCACGATGTTGTTCTCCGGCTGCGGCGCGTACAGCGACGCACCGCCGCAGACGCACCCCATCCGGAACATCGCAGCACGGTCGGTGCGGGCCCCGTACCGCTCCTTGACCAGCGTGGCCCACCGGCGCCGGCCGGCTCGGTACTTGGCAACCTCCTCGAAGAAGTCGCCGTGCGTGTAGAAGAAGAAGGAGACCTGCGGGGCGAACTCGTCGATCGTCAGCCTGCCGCGTCCCACGACCTCGTCACAGTAGGTCAACCCGTCCTGGAGCGTGAACGCCATCTCCTGGACGGCTGTGGCCCCGGCGTCGCGGAAGTGGGCTCCGGCCACCGACACCGCGTTGAAGCGCGGCACCTCCGACGCGCAGAACTCGATGGTGTCGGCGATCAGGCGCAACGACGGCGTCGCCGGCCAGATCCACGTCCCCCGGGACGCGTACTCCTTCAGGATGTCGTTCTGGATCGTGCCCCGCAGCTTCTCCCGCCGCACACCGCTGTCCTCGGCTGCGGCGATGAAGTAGGCGAGGATGATGGCGGCGGTGCCGTTGATGGTGAAGCTGACGCTGGTACGGCTCAGATCGATGCCGTCGAACAGCCGGGCCATGTCGCGGACCGAGTCGATGGCGACGCCGACCCGGCCCACCTCGAACGCCGCTTCCTCGGAGTCCGAGTCGAAACCGCACTGCGTCGGCAGGTCGAAAGCCACGGACAGGCCGGTCGCCCCCTCCGACAGCAGGTACTTGTACCGTGCGTTCGACTCCTCGGCGCTGCCGAAGCCGGAGTACTGGCGGAACGTCCAGAGCTTGTCCCGGTAGCCAGCGGGCGAGTTCCCCCGCGTGAAGGGGAACTCGCCGGGCTCACTGCGGTCTCGTCGTCCGCGAGCGTCGCCGCCGCTGTCGCCGGACCATGCCATCGACGGGTCCACGGGGATCCCGGCATTGGTCTGGCGCAACCACGGCACGAGCTCCTCGCCGGACTGCGGGCCCTCCGTCATCGTTCACCTCCATGTTCCGTCGGTCCACCACACGGTGGGGCCGGTGGTGGTGGGCCGGCCGTGCGGCACCGCCGGCCCACCACCTCCTCCCGCAGGACCGAGAGCCTCCACCTGCAGGACCGGGGCACGTCGGCCCGCAGGCGCCGGGAACCCGCACCTGCGGGCCGAGGCCGGTGACCACACCGGCACGGCCGTGACCGGTCGGCGCCGAGCACCGCCAGGGCCCGCAGGTCCGGGCTCAGATCCCCCACACCTTCTTGAACGGCGCCTCGATGTTGGCGCCGTAGCCGGTGGCGAAGCTCGGGGGCGACCCGGCCTGCGCCACGTTGGCGGTCGTGAACACCCGCGGCACGCCGGCCACCACGGTGGGCTGCCCACCCGTCGCCACCCGCAGGGCGTTGGTGATCTCCGCGTAGCCCAGCCACACCGCGGACACCCCGATGTCCATCTGGACGACGGCACCGGGCTTGATCTCGCTGAGCACCGACGGCGTGCCGTTCAGCGTGTCCATGTGCACCTTCTGCGACGCTCCGGCCAGCGAGATGCCCGACAGCGCGAACTGCGCGTAGTTGTCGTACAGCGGGATCACGTAGTTCACGTTCGGGTGCTCTCGCAGTGCCGCCGCCGTGGCAGACCCGAAGTTCGGCCAGGTCGGCACGGTCTCGTTCACGTAGTGCAGCGTGCACGTCGGGCAGTTCGCCTGGAACGCCTGGTGCAGGCCCTTCAGGACGTCCGGTGTCTGCGGGATGTCGTCGGACGTGAGCACCAGCGCGTCCACGTGGCCCTTGGTCGCCATGATGGCGTAGTCGGCCTCGAGCTCACCGCCCAGCGAGAACGGCATGTTCACGCCCCCGGAGAACCCGGCCGGCAGGGAGCTCGACCCGTCCCCGAAGATGTCGAGGGTGATCTTGATCCCCTTGGCCCGCGCCGCCGCCAGCTGCGGAGCGATGAGCTGCGGGTCGACGCCCTCCAGGCAGATGACGTTGGCCCCGGCGTTGATGGCGGCCTCCACACCCTGCTGGTAGTCCGACAGCTTTCCCGTCGACGGCCAGATGACCGCCTTCGCCCCGAGCTGCTGGGCAGCCGCCTGGGCGGTGTCCACGATCGTCTTGTTGAAGCCCGCCAGCTGGATGGGGATCAGGTAGATCAGCTTGCCGGCCGCCGCCTTGGCGTTGAACGCCGAACCGACGCTCGGCTCGCTCGGCACCCCGAGGTACTGCCCGACGAACGCCGCGGCCCGCTGGACCCCGGCGCTCGGGCTGGCGGAGGACGACGAGCTCGCCGCGGCCGAGGAGCTGGCCGAGGCCGAGCTGCCGGTCTTCGCCACGGTGCCCGACGAGCTCGAGCTGCACGCGCTCAACACCATCCCGGCGCACAGCCCCGCCGCCGCCAGCGCGGCGAGCGGCCGCTTCCCCGTCACGCCGGTCAGGCCGGCCTCCGATCGCAGTCTCATGGTCTGTCCCCTCCCGTTGTTGAGCAGCTGTCTCGGTGGTTCGTCGGCGCTGCGGCGCAACGCGGCCACGGCACCAGCCGGCCCCGGCCGGCGGCGGCCGTCGCGTACCGGGTCCCGGTCCGGTCGGCCTGCCGACGGCGTGCCTCAGCCGTCATACCTGCTCCTTGGTGGCGTTGCGCTTCCTCCGGACGACGCCAGACACGATCACGGCGATGATCAGCGCGCCGCCGTAGAACAGGTCCTGGATGTACGACGACGCGCCGAGCAGCTCCAGGCCCGTGATGCCCGTGCCCAGGAAGTAGACGGCGACCAGCGCTCCGAGCGGATTGAACTGGCCGGGCAGGATCGTCGTCGACCCGAGGAACGCCGCGGCGAACGCGGGGAGCAGCAGCGACACGCCAGAGCTGGGGTCCGCAGCACCCGCGTTGCCGGCGTACATGATCCCGGCCACCGCACTGAGCACGCCCGAGGCGATGAACGCCGTGGTACGAACCCTGCCGACGGCGACGCCCGTGAGGCGTGCGACGTCGCGCTGCAGGCCCACGTACTTGAGCTTGCGCCCCGCCGGCAGGTAGGCGAGCACGAAGGCCATCACCAGGGCGACGCCCAGGGCGAAGTAGAACTCGATGGGCAGCCCGATCCAGCGGTCGGTGACGACGATGTTGGAGAGCCCGACGGAGATCCCGCTGATGGTGGCGCTGTGACTGACCCAGAGCGTGATGCCGGCCATCACGGTGCCGGTGCCCAGGGTCGCGATGAACGGGTCGACCTTGAACTTGACGGACACAATGGCGTTGGCGACCCCGGCGATGGCGCCCACTGCGACGACGATCACGGCGGCGACCGCGATGTTCACGTGCAGGTTCACGTTCAGCTCGGCGAGCAGGATGGACGACAGGGTCAGGTTGTACGCGACGGACAGGTCGTAGTCGCCGCCGAGCGCAGGCACGATCAGCCCGAGCGTGAGGACCACCGTGACGGCGCCGGCGCCGAAGATGGAGCCGAAGGTGGCCAGCGTGGCGAAGTGCGCCCCCGTGGCGGGCAGGAACGTGAACACCAGCGACACGACCAGCCACAGCAGGGGCAGGGCCAGGCGCTCGGACCAGGACGCGACCAGCGATCCCATGGTGCCGGCGGGCACGCCGTGGCGCACCTCGACCGGTTCGTGGCGCGACGGGTCGGTCCGCGCCGCCGAGCCACCGCCCGGCGCCTCGACGTTCGTCTCGATCGCCTCAGCCATAGATGGCCTCGAGGATCGTGTCGGCCGTGAGCGGCTGGTCCAGCTCCGTCGTGATGGCACCGTCGCGGAAGACGAGCACACGGTCGCACCCTCGGACCAGGTCGCCCTGGTCCGTGCTGCACCACAGCACCGCCAACCCGCTCTGCGCCGCCTGGCGTATGGAGCCGATCAGGTCGTTCTTCGACGCGATGTCGACACCCTGTGTCGGCTCGTGCAGGAGCAGCAGGTGCGGGTCGGTCAGGAGCCACTTGGCGATCACGATCTTCTGCTGGTTGCCGCCGGAGAAGAGCGAGAACGGCTTGGTCGGCTCGACCGGCGTGATCCCGTACTGCGCTGCGCACCTCGTGAACTGGTCCGTCATGCTCTTGGCGGACACGCATCCGTGCCTCTTGTGGCTGTCGATGCTGGGGGCGCCGACGTTCTCCGACGCGCTCAGAGCTGCGAACGCGCCCTGGCCGGCACGGTCCGCCGGGACGAGCGCGATCCCTTCGGCCCGGGCTCGCTGGGGGTTCAGCGTCTGGATGCTCGTGCGCCGCCCTCCGACCGAGAGCCGACCCGAGCCCGGAACGTGGCCGTACAAGATGTAGGGGAGCTCGTCGTACCCGGAGCCGGGCAGCCCCGTCAGGCCGACGATCTCGCCGGTCGCGACGGAGAGGCTGACGTCACGGACCTGCCCGCCACGGACGTTGTCGGCGACGACGCCGTCGGCGTGGCGCCGCGCCGGCAGGGGCCGGCTCCCGTGGCCAGCCGGACCGGCCGCGCCCCGCTGGCGATGGAGCCCGCCCGTCGCCGCTGGCTCCGGCGCCGAGCCGTGCGCCACCCTCCGCTCGCCCAGGAGCGCAGCCACCACGGTCGCCTCGTCGCAGGCTTCGACGGCCAGCTTGGTGCCGGCCCGGCCGTCCCGGAGGATCGTCACCACGTCCGCCACCGCCCGGACGTCGACGAGGTCGTGCGAGACGAGCAGGACGGCACCACCGTGCTCGGTGATGCCGCGGACGAGCTCCCACACGCGCTGGCGGTCCTCGACGGGGAGGAAGACGGTTGGTTCGTCGAGCACCAGGAGCGTCCGTGAGCCGGTGAGCTCGGCCAGGTCGGTGTAGGCGCGCACGATGGCGACCCGTGCCCGGTCCACCGGTGACAGCCGCCGCACGGTCTCGTTCGGGTCGACGCCCACGCCGTACGCCCGGAGCGCGCTCGCCGCCTCGGCCCGCTTGCGCCGCCACGGGATGAGGCGTCCGGTCGGAGCCGACACGATCTCGCGGACGTGGAAGTTCTCCGCCACGGTGAGGTCCGACAGCAGGCCCAGGTCCTGGTGGACGAAGGCGATGGGCAACGCCTTCGCGTCGTAGCGGCTCGCCTGCGCTCCCGGGAAGGTGAAGGTGGTGCCGTTGACCGTGATCCTGCCGCTGTCCGCCTGGTGATAGCCGGCCAGGATCTTGATGAGGGTCGACTTGCCCGACCCGTTCACACCGAGCAGTGCGTGGACCTCACCCGGCATGAGATCGATGCAGACGTCCCTGAGGACGGGAATGCCGTTGAACGACTTGTTGATGTCCACGACTTCCACGACGGCGGCCGTGCAGTCGGTGGGCAACGCTTCACTGGTGGCTCTTGCCCCAGGTGGCGGCGTTCCCACTCGAGCGTCGGCCGCGTCGTCGCGCTGCGTTGTTGGCACTTGCCCCCCCAACACTCACTCGGGCTCGAGGACCGCAGGCTCCGCACGTCTGCAGACCAGGCGACGCGCTCCTTTCGACATCGCAGCCGGGACCGCCGCTGCACACCACGGGCCCCCACCCACCCCCGGCTGGAGTCGCCCGTCTGTTCGATACGGTATCGGATATCGACAATACTGTCAACGATCGTGCACGGCGCACGGTCGTGCTCGTAGCGGTGCTCGGGCAGCGTCGAGCGGCGGGCGGCCGAGCGCGGTCGCCCCGACGCGGTGAGCGCACGCCCGCCGCTCCGGGGCCGGCGCCATCCCCGCGCCGGGCGTGACGCTCGGACGCGGCGGATGCGCCAGCGGCCCGAGGAGCGCGAGCGGGAGCCGGGGCCGGTGCCGCCGGCGACCCGAGATGCCCCGACCGTGGCGACGCGGGAGCGGTCCCGCTCAGCCAGCAGGCTCCGCCGGCGGCGGCGTCCAGAAGCCGGTGTCGTCGAAGTAGGTGATGAGCAGCTCCCCGGCCTGCAACACGTGCTCGCGGGCGGCGGCACCGGCCCGCTCGGCGTCGTGGTGCCGGATGGCGTCCAGGATGCGCTCGTGCCCGGCCGTCGACAGCGCCACCCACTCGGGCAGCAGCGAGTAGAAGTGCTGCGGGATGGTCCGCAGCGTGTGCCGGAGCTGGCGGATGAGCGCCGGGGACTCGGCCGCCTGGTTGATCGTCCGGTGGAACCGGAAGTTGAGGTCCTCGAGCGCCCCGGCGCGTCCCGCCTCCACCGCACCGTGCCACGCCGCCACGCAGCGGTCGAGGTCGGCGACGACGTCGTCCGCCCGCAGGCAGGCGCGGCGGGTGAGCTCCGCCTCGATCGTGGCGTGGAGCCAGTACGTGTCGCTCACGTCACTCTTGGTGATGCGGGCCACCCGGTAGGAGCGGCCCCGGCGCGCCTCGATCAGCCCCTCGTGGCCGAGGCGCAGCAGCGCCTCGCGCACCGGCATCGTGCTGACCCCCAGGCGTGCGGCCATCTCGTCCTGGGTGACCTGCGCCCCGGGGCGCAGCTCGCCCACCAGGATCATGTCGCGCAGGGTGTCCGCCACCTCCTCGCTGATCGACCGGAACCGGCGCACCGCGGGGCCGCTTCGGCCCCGGCCAGCCTCGTCCGCGTCGCCTCCCGGGCCCGGCGGCGCTGCGGGCTCCGGCGCGGCACCGCCGGCGCCCGACATGGTCCGGGCGCCATCGCCCGAGCCGCGCTTGCCGTCAGCCATCGGTCCCTCCCAGGTGCGACCACATCTCGAACGGCGCCGAGCCGTCGGCGGCCATCATCGCGTCCCACGCCGCGCCGGGATCACCCGAGACCCCGCCGTGGCGGAAGCAGTCGGCCAGCTTGGTCCGGACGTCACCGACGACCAGGTTGGCGCCCGTGCCGCGGTTCTCCATGCGCCGCACCCGGCGCGTGAGCCGGTCGGTCCCGGCCACGACCTCGACCTCGGAGAGCTCCTCGGCGAAGAAGGTGGATCCGTCGAGGAGGTCGGGGTGGACCTCCACCGACACCCGGGACGACCAGTCGACGACGTCCTCGCGCACGGCGTCGAAGGTGGCGAGGTCGCACCTCCCGTCCACCACCGCCGCCGCGCAGCAGTACGGGACGGAGAACTTGGCCGCGTAGCCCGTCTCGGGCACGTCGACGTGCATCACCCGCGGCACGAAGGCGTGCACCCGCACCGTCACCGCCCGGACGTCGTCCGGCCCCAGCCGGTGCTCCCGGCACAGGTCGAGCAGCGCGTCGAGCGCCGAGTGGACGAGCCCGCAGCACGGGTAGACCTTGACGACCGGGCCGGGCTCCACCAGGTCCCATCGGTGGCCGAGGCCCTCCACGATGCGGACGGCGTCGAAGGCCCCGGGGCCGTTGAAGAGGTTGAGGAACCCCTGGTCCGCCTCGAGCGCGGCCAGGTTGCCGTCGAAGCCGGCCTCGGCCAGCCGGGCGGCCACCACGCCGTTCCGGGCGGCCGTGCCGACGTGGTACGGGTTGAGCATGTTGCCGATCATGGTCTTCACGCCCGAGGCCTCCGCGACGGCGACGCTCAGCGCCGTGGCCGTCCGCTCGGCGGAGAGCCCGAGGAGGCGGCAGCAGGCGGCGGTGGCGGCGAACCGGCCGAGGGTGGCGGTCGGGTGCCATCCCTTGGCGTAGTGGCCGGGGTTGACCCCGCGGCCGATGGCGGCAGCCGCCTCCCAGCCCAGGCAGTACGCCGTCACCACGTCGCGGCCGGCAGCCGGCACGCCAGCGTCGGCAAGCGCGGCGAGGGCCGAGACCTCGGCCGAGCCGACGAAGCCGCTCACCGCGAAGCTGATGGCGTCGTAGTCGAGGGCGTGCGCCGCCGCCGCGTTCAGCAGCGCGGCCGTCGGGGGGTCCGCTCGGCGCCCGGAACCCGCCACCCTGCTCGGACCGTCGGCCGCCATGGGGAGCAGGCCCGCGGCGAGCACGGCCAGCGCCGGCTCGCGCAGCCCGGCCGCCGTCGTGCCCAGGGTGTCGGCCATGGTCACGAGCGCCCGGGTGCGGGCCTCGGCAGGCACGGCCGACGCCGGCGTGCCCGCCACGAACTCGGCCAGCAGGCGGGTGACGGGGACGGCGTCCGCCGGTCCGGGCCCTGGGCTCACGGCAGGTCCTCCTCGCTCAGGCCGTAGACCTGGCGTGCCGACGCCGGCGACACCTTCCCGGACCGCACGTCGGCCGCCACCGCCCCGCGGTCCCGCAGGCGAGGGTCGCCGAAGCCGCCGCCCGACGCCGTGGTGTGCTCGACGACGTCGCCGCGCAGGACGGCGATTGTCGTCTTGGCCGGGAGCCGCCGGCGCTCGCCGGCGCGCACCAGGTACGTCGCCGACGTCGCCCCCGGGTGGCCGCCCGCCAGGCCGTACGGTGGCGTCCGGTCGCGGTGCGTGCGCAGGTTGAGGACGGCCTCGGGCGCGAGCACCTCCAGGGTCCGGCGGACGGCCAGGCCCCCGCGGTGGCGGCCCGGCCCCCCCGAGTCGTCCACGAACCCGTAGGCGAGCACCCGTACGGGCTCCTCGCGCTCCATGACCTCGATCGAGCGGTTCGACACGTTGGCCGCCATGCCGGCCGCGCCGTCGAGCCCGTCGTGCGCCGGGTGCCCGCCCCACGCCCCGCAGACCAGGTCGTTGCACTGGAACCGGCGGCCGCGGTCGTCGTGGCCGCCGATGCGGATCCCCGAGGTGCCGCCGTCGCCCGCCGCCGGCACGCGGTCGGGCAGGGCGCCCGCCAGCGCGCCGTAGACGCACTCGATGATCCGGTAGCCGATCACGCCCCGGGCGGCGACGCCCGCCGGGAACCGGGCGTTCACCACCGTGCCGTGCGGGGCGACGACCTGCACCACCGAGGTGAAGCCGGCGTTCACCGGGATGTCGTCGTCGCACAGCGACCGCACGGCGGCGTAGGCGGCCGACTCGGTGAACGACAGCGTGGAGTTGATCGACCCCCGCACCTGCGGGGCGGTCCCGGTGAAGTCCACGCCGATCCGCCCGTCGCCGACGGTGACGGCGACGCGGATCGGCACGGGGCGGTCGCCGATCCCGTCGTGGTCCTCGACGTCCTCGAACCGGTAGGTCCCCGGCGGCCAGCGCCGCAGTGTCTCGACGAGGCCGCGGCGCCCGTGCTCCAGCACGCCCGCCACCGTCTCCTCGTAGGCGGCCACGCCGTGCTCGCCGACGAGGGCGGCGAGCGCCTCCGCGCCGGCGCGACACCCGGCCTCCTGGGCCCGGAGGTCGTGCTCCAGCACGTCGGGCATGCGCACGTTGGCCCGGATGACGGCGTCCAGGGCCTGGTTGCGCCGGCCTCCCTCGGCGAGGAGCACCGGCGGCAGGCGGAGGCCCTCCTCGAAGATCTCCCGGGAGTCGGCGGCGGACCCGCCCGGCACCCTCCCGCCGACGTCCACCTGGTGCGCCACCATGACGGCGTACGCGAGCAGCCGGCCCCGGAGGTGGGCGGGCGCCACCACGAAGACGTCGGGCAGGTGCATCCCGCCCGCGTAGGGGTCGTTGAGCACGGCGACGTCGCCGGGGCCGAGCCCGCCGGGGAAGGCGGCCAGCACCGCCTCCATGGCGCGGGGGATGGCGCCGAGGTGCAGCGGCAGGGAGAAGCCCTGCACCACCACGCTGCCGTCCGGTGCGCACAGCGCGGCGGAGAAGTCGAGGTAGTCCCGGATCACCGGGCTGAGCGAGCTGCGGGCGAAGCGCACGGCCATCTCGTCGGTGATCGTCTGCAGCCCGGCGCGGACCGTCTCGAAGCGGAGCACGTCGGCCACCCGCGTCACGGCGCCACCTCCAGGAGCAGGTTGCCCGACGCGTCGCAGCGGGCCGACCATCCTGGCGGCACCACCACCGTCGTGTCGGCCTCGTCGACGAGCAGGGGCCCGGCGCATCCGGCACCTCGCAGCGCGCTGCGCCCGACGACGGGCACCTCGTGCGGCCGGCCGTCGAAGCTGGCGACGCGCACCTCGTCGGCGCCGTCGGCGGCGGGCGCCGCGGGCGCGCCCGGCGGGCCGGCGTGGCCGACGTGGCCGGGGATGCCGGGGAAGCCGGGCGGGCCGGGGATGCCGGCTCGGCCGGGCCCGAGCCGCTGCGGCCCGCCGACCCGCCGCCGGGCGGTGGCCCGCACCCGCACGACTTCGACCGAGCCCCGGCTGCCGTGGCCGAACTCGGCGAGGTGCCGCTCGTGGAACCGGTTCGCCAGCTCGGCCGCCGCCCGCGCGTCGAGCACGGCGTCGGGCAGGGCGAGGGTCAGCTCCGACGCCTCGCCCGGGTAGCGCACGTCCACGTCCACCAGCACCTCGGTCGCCGCCGAGCCGGCGCCGCCGTCCTCGCCGGGGACCGCCTGCAGCGTGCTGTCGAGGACCGACCGCTGCTCGGCCGCCAGGCGGGCGACGGTGGTGCCGATCGCCCCCACCGTGTCGTCGCCCAGCGGCAGCCCGACGGTCTCGGTGACGCTCAGCTCCACCGGCGCCTGCAGGAGCCCGACGGCGCTGAGCACCCCGGCGAGCGGCGGCACCACGACGCGGCGGATCCCGACGGCCGCCGCCAGGCTGGCGGCGTGGATCCCCCCGCCGCCGCCGAAGGCGACGAGCGTGTACTCCCCGACCGTCCGCCCCCGCTCGGTCGTGACGGCCCGCAGGACCCGGGCCATCTGCTGGTTCGCCACCCGGTGCACGGCCAGGGCCGCCTCGGGGACCGTCAGGCCCAGGGGCCCGGCGACGTCGCGGGCGAGGGCGGCCGCGGCGAGCCCGGCGTCCGCCCCCGCGCCCGAGGCAACCAGGTGGCGCTCCGACACCAGGCCGAGGAGCAGGTTGGCGTCGGTGACGGTCGCGGCCGTGCCGCCGCGCCCGTAGCAGGCGGGGCCCGGGTCGGCGCCAGCGCTCTGGGGCCCGACGCGGAGCGCGCCGCCGGCGTCGACGCGGGCGATGCTGCCGCCGCCGGCACCGACCTCGGCCAGGTCGACCACCGGCAGCCGCACCGCGTAGCCCGCGCCGCGCAGCAGCCGGCTCGCCGCCGACAGCTCGGAGCCGACGGACAGCTCGTTGGAGCGCTGCGGGGTGAAGTCCTCGATGAGCGACGCCTTGGCCGTCGTCCCCCCCATGTCGAAGCTGATGGCGCGGCGGTCACCGGTCGTCCGGGCGACGTGCGCGGCGGCGAGGACCCCCGCCGCCGGTCCGGACTCGACCAGGTGGGCCGGGAGCGCGGCGGCTGCCGCCGCCGGCATCATGCCGCCTCCCGACTGCATCACCAGGACGGGGGCCTCGCTGCCCAGCTCGGCCAGCCCCGCCACCAGCCGGTCCAGGTACGCCGAGATGACCGGCCGCAGGTAGGCGTTGACGACGGCCGTGCTGGTGCGCTCGAACTCGCCGATCTCCCGCACCACGTCGGTCCCGGCGGTCACGAGCACGCCGGGGTGACGGCGGCGCACGAAGTCGGCCACCAGCCGCTCGTGGACGGGAGCCGCGTGCGCGTTCACCAGCGACACCGCCACCGACACGACCCCGCCGCGGACGGCGTCGTCGAGCGGACCGGCGAGCGGGCCGACGTCGACCGGCGTCACGACGTCGCCGTCGGCGCCGATCCGCTCGTCCACCTCCAGGCGCAGGTGCCGGGGCACGAGCGGCGGAGGCTTCCGCCAGGCGAGGTCGTAGATCGTCGGGGTGCGCAGCCGCCCGATCTCGAGCACGTCGCGGAATCCCCGCGTCGTGACCAGCGCCGTGGGCGGCCCGGAGCGCTCCAGCACGGCGTTGGTTCCGGCCGTGGTGGCGTGGAGGACGTGGCCGAGCGCGCCCGCCGGCACCGCGGCGCGCCCGAGGACCGCGGCCATGCCCTGGAGCACGCCGCGCTCGAAGCCGTCCGGCGTGCTCGGGACCTTGAGGGCCACGACCGCGCCGTCGCCGGCGTCGACGACGACGTCCGTGAAGGTCCCGCCGACGTCGGCCGCGACCCGGACAGCCGCGACCCGGACCGCGGCAGCCCGGACGGCGCCAGCCGGGACGGCGGTCACCCGCCCTCGCCCGACGACCGCCCGGGGGGCGCCGACGCGCCGGCCGCGCCCGGGGTGCCCGGGTGCTTCGGCGTGGTCGCCGGCCCGCCC
>JAJZYI010000295.1 GCA_021798135.1 Actinomycetes bacterium
CGGCGGCGGTGTTCCTCGCCGCGGTGACCGGCCGACCCGGCGCGCCTGGCCGGGCGGGGACGGGCCGCCACGGGCCGCGAGCACCGGCGGCGGCCGTGCCGGTGGACGGCCTCGCCGGGACGGCCGGTGGCGAGGACCTCGCGGGAAGACCGGTCGGCGGGTCGCCGAGCCGGTAGCCTTGGCGCGGTCCGGCGCCGCCACGACTGCGTCCTCCCCGCCGGCCGGACCCGCCCGGGCCGGGCACTGCCCGGGGCGGAGCCCGTCGGGGACGGACTGTGGAGGTCGACGGATGCGCGACCGGATCGCTCGGCGCGAGCTCGAGATGCTGGGGGCCGTGCCCCTGTTCTCCGCGTGCAACCAGAGCGAGCTGCGGCAGATCGCCCGGCTCGGCACACCGGTCACCGTCAGCGCCGGCAAGGTGCTGACCGCCGAGGGAACGCCTGGACGCGAGTTCTTCCTGGTCCTGGAGGGCAGCGCCGCCTGCTCGATCGGTGGCCGCCCGGCGGCGCACTTCGGCCCGGGTGACTTCTTCGGCGAGCTCGCGCTGCTCGACGGTGGGCCCCGCACCGCCACCGTCACCGCCGACACGGACATGGACGTGCTCGTGCTCGACGCTCGGGAGTTCGCCTCGCTCCTGGCCGCCTCGCCGACCATCAGCGCCAAGGTGCTCGCCACCCTCGCCCGCCGGCTCCGAGCGGCGGACGCGGCCCGCACCGCCTGACCCGGCGGACCGAGCGACCGGGGCGGCACCGGGTCGATCGGGCCCGCCACCCTCGGCCCGGAGCCGGCGGCGTCAGCGGGTCGCGGTGGTGGTCCTCACCGCCGGGGCCCGCGTGCCGGCAGGCTGCCGAGGGCGTCGAGCGCGTCGAAGAAGCCCGGGAACGTCTTGGCGGTGACGTCGGGGTCGTCGATCACGACCCCGGGCACCCGCAGCCCCAGCACGCCGAAGCTCATGGCCATCCGGTGGTCGCCGGCGGTGTCGACGACGGCGCCGTGGGGTGCGGACGGCCGCACGACCATGCCGTCGCTCGTCTCCTCGGCGTCGACGCCGCACCGGCGCAGCTCGCGGACCGTCATGCCGATGCGGTCGGTCTCCTTGCCGCGGATGAAGCCGATGCCGTCGATGCGCGTGGGTCCGTCGGCGAACGGCGCCACGACGGCCAGGGTCTGCGCCACGTCGGACAGGTCGGCCATCGACGCCTCCACGCCCGACAGCCGCTCCGGGCCGTCGACCTCGATGCCGTCCGCGTGCTCGGTCACGGTGGCACCCATGGCGGCGAGCAGGTCGACGAAGCCCACGTCGCCCTGGCTGGACGCCCGCTGCACGCCGGCGACCCGCAGCCGGCTGCCCGTGATGGCGGCCGCGGCGAAGAAGTACGACGCCGCCGACGCGTCGGGCTCGACCACCGTCTGCAGCGGGCGGTAGCGCTGGCCGGGTTCGACGGTGAAGCGGCCGGTGCCGTCGGCGTGCACCTCCACCCCGAACGCGGCCATCGTGCCGAGCGTCATGGCGACGTAGGGGCGCGACACGAGCTGGGTGGTGACGGTCACCTGCAGGCCGGCGGGCATCGCCGGCGCGGCGAGCAGCAGGCCCGACAGGAACTGGCTGCTCGTGTTGCCCGGGACCGACACGGCGCCGCCGGTGAGCGGGCCCTGCACGCGCAGCGGCAGGTGGCCGGGTGCGCCGAGCGGCTCCACCCGGGCGCCCAGGGCCACCAGCGCCTCGACTAGGTCGGCCATGGGGCGCTCGCGCATGCGGGGCGTGCCGTCGACGACGACCGGCGCGGTGCCGAGCGCGGCGACAGGGGTGAGGAACCGGGCGACGGTGCCTGCCAGGCCGACGTCCAGGGTGGCCGGCACCGTGGCGACGGCCCCGGGGCTGCCGTGGACCGTCATCCGCTGGGCCCGCTCCTCCAGGTCGACCGGCACCCCCAGCCGTCGCAGTCCGTCGACCATCCGCAGGGTGTCGTCGCTCACGAGCGCGCCGTCCATCCGGCTGGTGCCGTCGGCCAGAGCGGCTGCCACCAGGAGCCTGGCGGTCGCGCTCTTCGACCCCGGCACGCGCACCGTCCCCTGCACGGGCCGGTCGAGGGGCCGGACCGGTCGCGGTGCGCTCATGGCGCGGTGCGGGAGCGGGGCGGGCGCACGGCCCGAGGGGTTCGCGGCGACCCGCCGGCGTCTGCCTGGGCGGCGGCCGGCCGGACGGCCCGCCCGGTGGGGTGGTGGCCGCTCACGAGCCGCCGTCAGCCGGCCCGCCGGCGCAGCGTGCCCCGGGCCACGGTGCGCCCGACCTCCATGAGGAGCCCGCCCTGCATGGCCGAGGTCAGGACGTCGTCGAGCGCGTCGGCGAACGCCCGGACCTCGTCGTCGCCCGCCACCAGCGGCGGCAGGAGCTTGACGACGTTGACGTTGTCGGCGGCGACCTGGGTGAGCATCCGGTGCCGGTGGAACAGCGGCACCACCACGAGCTGCGACAGCAGCCCGGGGCGCAGGGCGTCGACGGCGCGGAAGCGCCTGCGGGCTGCCCCGTCGGGCGGCGGCCCGAAGACGAGGCCGATCATGAGGCCCTTGCCGCGCACCTCGTGCAGGAGCGGGTGCCGCTCGACCAGCGGGGCGAGCGCCTTCTCGAACGCCTCGCCGGTCCGCCGGGCCCGGTCGACGATGTCCTCGTCGTCGAAGACCTGCAGGGTGGCGAGGCCGGCCACCATCGCCAGCTGGTTGCGCGAGAACGTCGACGAGTGCACCAGGGCACGGTCCATGGAGCTGTGCACGCTGCGCAGGACCCGGTCCGAGCACAGCATGGCGCCCACCGGGACGTAGCCCCCCGACAGCGCCTTGGACACGGTGACGATGTCCGGCTCGATGCCGTAGTGCTCGTAGGCGAAGAAGCGGCCCGTGCGGCCCATGCCGGTCTGCACCTCGTCGGCCACCAGGAGGGTGCCGGTCTCGCGGCATGCCTCGGCCGCCTGCTGCCAGTACTCCTCGGGGGCGACGTACACGCCCTTGCCCTGGATCGGCTCGACGACGAAGGCGGCCACGTCGCGCCCGGACAGGGCCCGGCGCAGGGCCTGGATGTCGCCGAAGGGAACGGAGCCCGTCCCGGGGAGCAGCGGGCCGAAGCCCGCTCGGAACTCGGCCCCGCCGTTGAGGGCGAGCGAGCCGGTGCTGAGCCCGTGGAAGGCGTGCTCGCAGTGCACGATGCGCGACCTGCGGGTGGCCCGGCGGGCGAACTTGATGGCGGCCTCGACCGCCTCGGTCCCCGAATTGCAGAAGACGACGCGCTCGATGCCCGGGTGCGCCCGGGCCACCAGGGCTTCGGCCAGGACCCCGGGGAGCAGCGCGCAGTCGATCTGCACCATGTTCGGCAGGTCCGCGTCGAGCGCGTCGTGCAGCGCCTGCTTCACCACGGGATGGCTCCGGCCGAGGGCGAACACGCCGAAGCCGGAGAGCAGGTCGAGGTACCGCTGGCCGTCGGCGTCGTACAGGTAGCAGCCCTCGCCCCGCACGTACTCGCGATCGAAGCCCAGCGTGGTCAGCACCCGGGCCAGCTGGTGGTTCATGAGCCGGCTGTGCAGGGCCATGCGCTCGCCCCGGCGTTCCTGGAGCAGCCTCGCCAGGTCGAACGTCATGGTCGGCGCCTCCGCATCGATCGGACCGTGCCACAGTAGCGGCAGCCCGAGCCGGTGGCGACGTACGCTTGGCGGCGCGCCCGCCGGCTCGCCGCCGGGTGCGGGACCTGCCCGGAGCGGCGCCGGGCGCGGTGTCGGACGGCCGCGACGAGGAGCGATGCAGCGAGATCGGACGAGCCCACGGGTTGGCGTGCCCGGGTCACGGCGCTCCCGTCTCCTCGTGCCATGCCACGCCCACGCAGCCCGGGCCGAGGTGCAGGGCCAGGGCGGGGCCCGCCGCGAGGAGCAGGGCCCGTCCGCCCAGCGCACGCTGCAGCCTGCTGGCGGTGGCGGCGTCCCCGTCGTGGAAGACGGCCGTCCGTCGTGCGGGCCCGGGCGCGCCGGCGCGCCAGTGCCCGGCCAGCACCTCCACGGCGTCCTCGCCGGCAGGAGCGTCCACCGGGACGATGACCCCGTCTCGGACCTCGAAGATCGCGGGCCGGTCCCCGCCACCGTCGTCGGGCGTGCCCCGCGGGCCGCAGCGGGCATCGCGGCGACCGCCGCCGCAGCGGGCATCGCGGCGACCGCCGCCGCGGCGGGGC
>JAJZYI010000296.1 GCA_021798135.1 Actinomycetes bacterium
CGCCTCGGCGTGGCTGACGACGAGGAGGTGGCCGCCGCGGGCGACCGCGCCGGCGGCGCGCCGCAGGACCGCCGAGCGGGGGAAGTCGATCGGCGAGTGCAGGAAGCACGCGCTCACCAGGTCGAACGTGGCCGCCGGCTCCCACGAGGCCAGGTCGGCGCGAACCCAGGTGACCCGGCCGTCAGGGACGCCCCGCCGGGCCGCGTGCTCCGCGGCACGCTCGACGGCGGTGGCGGACACGTCGACGCCGGTGACCGTCCACCCCCTCGACGCCAGCCACACGCAGTCCGCTCCCTCGCCGCAGCCCAGGTCGAGCGCCCGGCCCGGCGCCAGGTGGCCGACGAGGTCGACGAGGGGCTGGTTCGGCCGACCGGACCACATCCGCTCGCGGGAGCCGTAGCGCTCGTCCCAGAACGCTGCGGCGTCGCCCACAGCCGTGCCGGCGTGGTCGTGACCGGCGTGGTCGTGACCGGCGTGGTCGTGACCGGGGCGGCCGGCGGTGGCCGCCGCCTCGTGTGCTTCACCGGGCATCGCAACCTCCTCGCTGGCGAGGATAGGGGCAGCCGGCCCGCCACCGGGCCGTGCCGCTCGGCCGCTCCCGCGCCCGCACCGGTGCACGGGTCGGATGGCGAGGTGACCGCGCCGGCGCCGGCGCCCTCACCCGCGTCCCCGTCAACCTGGCGGACCACCAGCCGCGGCGCGACGCGGCCGCCGCATCCTTCCGACCAGGCTTCCCGGCCGCCGGGCGCCGCCCACCCGGGCCGGCGGCCGGGACCGGAGCGCGGCGCCAGGGTCGCCGGAGCTGACGCTTCCCTGCGGCGCAGCCCGGGCGAGCACCGACCCGATGCTCCACGCGTAGAGCGCGGCGAGCACGACGACGAACCCGACGATGGTGACCGCCGCGCCGAGCGGCGGGTGCCACGAGCCGCGCAGCGGGTCGAGCGGACCGGCCAGGCCGACCGAGTAGCGGCGGAGGCCGACCAGGAACAGCGCCAGCTGGCCGGCGCCGAGCAGCACCGCCACGGCGGGTCCCAGGCGCGCCAGCACCGGCCGCGACAGCGCACCCTCGGGCACGGCCCACGCCGCCAACAGCGGGACGCCGACGGCCAGGGGCAGCACGTAGCGCCCCTGCCACGCGTAGCCCGCGACGCGGGCGTCGGCCGACTGGAGCGCGACGGGCAGCACGACCGTGAGCGCCAGCACCGCCACCAGGACCGCCACCACCCGGCGCGTCCCGTGCTGCAGCCCGAGGACGCCGAGTGCCGCAAGCGCGCCGAGCCAGGCGACAAGCGTGAGCGACGGGGTCGGGACGTCGAGCCAGCCAAGCCAGCCGATCATCTCCTTCGCCCAGGTGAACGACTCGCCGATGCCCGTCCGGACGATGGCGGACAGCGGCGCTCGGGCGGGGACCGCGTGGGCCTGGATGAGGGCGAGCGGGTCGTAGCGGACGAACCACCACATGGCGAAGGCGCAGCACACGGCGAGGACGGCTGCCCAGGCCCGCGCCACCCGGCTCGCCACCAGCGCGGCGAGCTGCGACCGGGACGCCAGCGAGACGAGCGCGAGCGCGACGAGCGCCAGCCAGAAGGGCGACAGGCCGCGCACCTGCACGAGCACCGACGCGCTCAGCCCGACCCTGGCCACGAGCCGGCCGTCGAGCGCCCGGGTGCCGGCGGTGCCGGCTGTGGTGCCCGCGGTGGTGCCGGCGGTGGTGCCGGCAGAGGCGGTGCCCTCGGTGGTGCCGACGAGGGCCAGCCCCGAGGTCCACAGGCACAGCGCCGTCGCCGCCTCCAGCCCGTTGGGCTGGACGGTGCCGGCCATGGAGAAGACCATCGGCGTCGCCGCGACGAGGACACCCCAGGTGAGCAGCGGCCGTCTCCGGCACCGCAGGGCGGACTCCAGGGCCGAGGCCAGGAACAGGCACGACAGCAGCGCGCTGACCAGCCGCATGAGCCAGATCCCGGCGGCGGAGCGCAGCACCAGGCTCGGCAGCCCCACGATGAAGTAGTACAGCGGCGGGTACCGGCCTGCCGTCGTGTCCGCGGTGACCGTGCGCGTCGAGGTGGGCAGCCCCTTGGCGCACGACGCCGGGACGTCGGGCTTGAAGGCGAAGCAGCCGGGGATGTCGGGGCCCGCCGCGAAGACCGCCGGGACCCGGACGGCGACCCGGGGGGACGGCCCCAGACGGGTGGCCGGTGCCGGGGTGCCGAAGAGCTCGCCCCGGGCGACCGCTGCCGCCTTGATCACCTGCACCGGCTCGTCGGGGGAGGCGAACAGCGGCGTCGACAGGCTCCACCCGGCGGCGACCAGGAACAGCAGGCCCAGCGCGAGCCACCACGTCCGCCGGCTGCCGGCACGCGGCGGCGCCGCCGGTGCCCTCGCCGGCGAGAGGCGTCGCACCGCGTGGCGTGCCTGCCCGGCGGCGGTCGACGGGCGGTGGGCGGGACCGGCCGGCACGGCGTGCTCAGCCGGGCGTGCCGGCCGGACCGCCGGCATCGCGTGGCCGGTCGCCGCCGGCCGGCTGTCCGGGCACCGGTGTCGCCGCCGGACCGGCCGGCATGGCCACTGGACCGGCTGGTGCCGCCGCCGGACCGGCCGGTGCCGGCACCAGCGACGCCGTCAGGATGCCGATCTCCTGGACCAGCATCGTCTGCTTCTCCTTCAGCTGGGCCACGTGCAGCGACAGGTGGAACGTCAGCGCGATGAGCAGCAGGACGGCCACCAGGAGGACGAGGTCGGGCGGGTAGGCGATGCCGACGAGGCGGGACACCCGGTCGAGCAGGTGGAACGGCAGGCTGAGGCTGAGCGCCACCATCGCCACGCTCACCCCGAGCCAGAACAGGCTGGACTGCTCGCGCAGGCGCTGGCGGCGGGTGGCCCGGATCGACAGCAGGAGGAACCCGACACTGACGGCGAGCGACAGGACGAAGGGACGCATCACGCCTCCTGGAGGGTGCGGTTGCCGAACAGCAGGGCGACGACCACCCGCGCCATGTAGTACGCGGAGCGCAGGCCGGCGATGCTCGACGCGCCGTGCTGGCGCTCCGCCATTGCCACCGGCACCTCGGTGACGCGCAGGCCTTGGCGGCAGGCCAGCACGATCACCTCCACCTCGGGGAAGTCGGTCGGGTAGGCGCGGGCGAACAGCTCGATGCCGCGGCGGCCGACGGCGCGGAACCCCGAGGTCGTGTCGGTGAACGGCCCGCCCGTCCTGGCGCGCACCAGCGCGGCCAGGATCCGCATCCCCAGCCGGCGGCCGACCGGCGAGGCGAACTCCCCGCGTCCCAGCCACCGCGAGCCGATGACCATGTCCGCCTGCCCCGCCAGCACCGGTGCCAGCAGCCGGGCCGCCTCGCCGGGGTCGTGCTGGCCGTCCCCGTCGACCTGCAGCGCGATGTCGAAGCCGTGGCGCAGGGCGTAGCGGTAGCCGGTCTGGACGGCCCCGCCGATCCCCAGGTTGACCGGCAGGGACGCCACCACCGCCCCGGCCCGCCTGGCCTCGGCGGCGGTGTCGTCCGTCGACCCGTCGTCCACGACGAGCGCCTGCGCTCCGGGGAGGGCGGCACGCACCGCCTCGACCACCGCACCGATCGAACGACCCTCGTTCAGGGCCGGGATGACCACGCAGAGGCGAGGCCCGCCGGCCGGTGCGGCACCGCCTGCGGCAGCGGCCGACACGTCCCCGCCAGGCCCGGCCCGCCGCTGCACGTCGCCGGGATCGCCACCTGGCGCGCCGCCAGCGGTCAACCGCGTCACGGCGCCGCGACCCGCGCCGGCGTCCCGGAACCACGCTGCGACGCCGGGGTCCACGACGACGGGGGCCACGACGACCACGGACCGACCGCTGCAGCCCTCCTCGTCATGGCCTCGGACCGCCTCCGTACCAGTTCGTCGCTGCGGGGACGCAGGATGGAGCCCTACGACAACCGGCGAGCGAACCTAGCAGCGGGCACCTGCCGCTTCAACCGCTCGCCGCGCCGCCGCGCCGCCGCGCCGGGGTGCCAGGGTGCCGGGGCGCCGGGGCGCCGGGGACGGGGCTGGGGCCCGGCGCTGCCGCCCGGTGCCGGCGCGCCCAGCGGGCTCCCCGGACCGCCACCGCGGGCTCGGCAAGGGTCAGCCGGC
>JAJZYI010000018.1 GCA_021798135.1 Actinomycetes bacterium
CTCGGCGAACAGGCTCACACCGGCACCCCGACGACCAGGTCCATGCCGTACCGATTCTACGGTGCCGCGCCACGGCGGCCCGGGTCCCGCGGCCGCGCAGGGGCCGGACGGCACGGGCTCAGGCGCCGGCCGCCCCCGCCGCCGCGGCGCACCGCCGGGCGATGGCGAGGGCCATGGCCATGATGCTCACCTGCGGGTTGACCTCGGGACAGCTGGGCAGCACCGACGCGTCCGCCACCCACACCCCGTCCACGCCGCGCAGGCGGCCGTCGGGGTCGACCGGGTGGGTCAGCGGGTCACGGCCCATGCGGACCGTGCCGGTCGGGTGGAAGGCGGTGACGTGCATGCGGCGGACCCGGGCCGACGCCACGGCCTCGTCGAGCTCGCCGGTGCTCCGCACCCAGGGGTGGCCGGGGATGCCGGTCACCACGGCCGTGGCGCCGGCGGCAAGCAGGACCCGGCCCATGGCCGCGACCGCCTGCAGGAGCCGGCGGGCGTCCGCGTCGGCCAGCTGGTAGCGGACCACGGCGCGGCGCTCGCCCAGGACGCGCCCGCTCGGGGCGTCGGCGACCATCGCGCCCAGGACGGCGAGGTGGTCCGACCGTGCCAGCTGCGCGGCCAGCTCCCGGCCGGCGCCGGGCAGCAGCAGCGACCCCATGCCCGGCGGGGTGGCCGTCGCCTCGATGAGGATGCCGTGGCGTTCGTGCAGCTCGTCGATCCCCACGCTCTGCAGCACGCCGCGGGTGGCCTCGATCCGCTCGTCGAACCAGCCTGCGGTGCTCAACGCGGGATGGACGGCGAGGTTGCGCCCGACGTGCGGGTGGCGTGCCAGGCCGCTGCGCCGCAGCAGCGGCGGTGTCTCGGTGGCACCGGCGGCGACGACCACCACCGGCGCCAGGATCTCCAGCGCGCTCCCGCCGGCCCGCCGGGCCCGCACGCCGGTGGCCCGGCCCGCGCCGTGCAGGATGCGCTCCACGCGGGCCCCGCTCACGACCCGGGCGCCGGCCGCGCACGCGTCGGGCAGCACGCTCAGGTGCACGCCGAACTTGGCGTTGCGGGGACAGCCCACGGCGCACTGGCAGCAGCCCCCGCACCCCGGCGCGTTCCGGTCGAGCGGGCGGGCCGACCAGCCCAGCGTGGCGGCCCCGCGCAGGGCGACCATGCCGTTCGCGCCCATGACGGCGGCGGGTACCGGGGCCACCTGCAGGGTGGCCCACACGTCGTCGAGCAGCGGGCCGAACGCGGCCGGGTCCGCCAGGCGGACGCCGTGGTCGTCGCGCCAGCGCCGCAGCACCGCCGGCGGTGTCCGGAAGCAGGTGCCCGAGTTGACCACCGTGGTGCCGCCCACCGCACGGCCGACGGGGAGCACCACCGGCGGCCGCCCGACGGCCACGGTGGCGCCGGCGTCGCGGTACAGCGCGGTGAAGCGGTCGAGCGGCCGGCCGGCCTGCAGCTCGGCTGCGGTGAACCGACGGCCCTCCTCGAGCACCACCACCGACAGCCCGGCCCGGGCCAGCTCCCTTGCGACGACGGCGCCGCCGGCTCCCGAGCCGACCACCACCGCATCGGCGATCGCGCGCGCCGGCCACTCGGCGGCCGGCGTGACGTCCAGCACGGCGTCGGGCCGGGCCAGCATGCCCGCGGTCGCGCTGCCGTCCCTGCCGTCCCTGCCGTCCGCTCCGGCCGGGGGGCTCGCTCCGGTGGTGCCGCTGGCTCCGGCCCGGCTGCCGGTCGCGTTGCCCCCGCTCGCCCGGTCGCCAGCCCTGCCGGTGCCGCCACCACCGCCCGAGTGCCAGGCCGCGGCCCGGGCCCCGTGGGCGAGGAGGACCGGGACCTTGAGCGCGTCGACCAGGGCGCCGCCGGCGCCCGACGCGGCCAGGCCCGTCACGAGCGCCTCGCGCCGTTCCGGTGCGAGGTCGCGCAGGCGTCGGCCCGTGCGGGCGACGGCGTACGCGTCGAGGGCGATCGTCCCGGCCGCCAGGAGGGCGCGGGCGGCGCGCGGGAGCCGGCGTGCCAGCCCGGCCACCTCGGCGGCGAGGGCCGCCGCTTCGGCCGGAGAGAGGTCCAGCAGCGCGGCACACAGCCCGGCCGTGGCGCCATCGGCGTGCCCCCGCCCGCCCGCGGGGTCCCGGCGGTAGGAGGGGTCCCGGCGGTGCGAGGGCTCCCGGCTGCGGGCCGGGTCCCGCCTGTGTGCTGGCACCCGGCGGTGCGAGGGCTCCCGGCTGCGGGCTTGGTCCCGGCCGTCCGCGGGGTGTCGGCTGAGCGCTGGCTCCCGGCGGTCCGCTGGGTCCCGGCCGTCCTCGGGCACCGGGCCCGGCACGTTCACGGCCGGGTCCCCACCTCGGCGTGGGCCGTGGCCCGCAGCTCCCACTCGCCCTCGACGGTCCACCGCCCGGCCCGGCGGCGCTCCAGCACGATGGCCGCGTCGGCGCGTTCGGTGTTGGTGCAGGTCGAGGGCGCACCGTCCGGATCGGTGTACGCCACGGCGACGCACCGCTCGGCGGGCTGCTCGACGGCGACGTGCAGGCGGCGGTCCCCGACGGTGCCGTCGACCGTCCACCGGGGGAGGCCGATCCGGCACCGCAGCCGGGCGGCGGCCAGCAGGGGCAGGGCGGGCCAGTCCCGGCCGCCCAGGCGGAGCTGGACCATCGGGAACGGGGCCGAGCGCCGCAGGCCGCCGCGGCGGGGCGACGCGGCGACGATCTCGAGCACGTCGCCGCAGCCGAGGTCGGCGTGCAGCCACGCCCAGCGCTCGGCGTTGCCGTGGCCGTAGATGCGCGCCGCCTCGCCGGGCGCGTCGTGCAGCGGGAAGGCGGTGCCGCCGAGCTCGACCGAGCCGGAGAACGCGGCGCTCGGAGCCGTGACGACGTGGGCAGCCGGCAGCAGCGGGTGGCGCCAAGCGGCGGCGGGAACGGCGTGCAGGGGCGGCGAGCCGTCCTCGAAGCGCACGTCCCACCGGATGTCGCCCGCCGCGCCACGACGCGCGCCGGGCTCGACCCGGACGGTCCCGTCCGCCGGTGACGGGCCCGGCCCCACGGGCAGGGGACCGTACCGGGCGATCACGGGCTGGGCTCCCGGTGGGAAGACGGCCACCCAGCCGTGGACGTGGGGCCCGACCCTGGCCCCCTCGTCGACGCCGCGGGCCACCGACGCCTCGGCACCGATCGGGCCCGGCGTCCCCGCCACGTCCGCCGCGCCGCCGGCGCCTCGGCCGGTGGGGACGACGGTGCCGCCCGCCGTGCCCGCCGCCCGTGCCGACGCCGAGGACGCCGCCGGGACGAGGGCCGGCGCCACCAGCTCGTGGTGGAGCCAGAAGCCGGTCCCCGAGACGGGGTCGGTGAACGTCTCGTACCAGACTTCGAGCCGGCCGGGCCGGCCGTCCCAGCGCCGCTCGTGCAGGGAGCGGGGATCCTCCGTCCACGGCACCAGGCGGAAGCTGGCGGCCAGGGCCGGCGCGTCGCGCCAGGCGAACCGCAGCTCGGCCGTCCCCACCACGGCGCCGGCGCCGTCGGTGACGGTGGCCGGGAGCGTGGTCCAGGTGGAAGGCAGGTGCCGCCAGTCGATCGACTTCCACCCCTCCAGGCGGTGGGGGGTGCCGTCGTCGGCGCGGAATGCCAGCGCGTAGCGGATCCTGCGGTGCTCGACCGGCGACACCTCGATGGTCCCGACGGCCGCCGCGGCGCGGGCCAGGCCGCCCACGTCGACGGTGCCGGCCAGCTCGCCGCGGACGGTGCCGAGGGGTTGCAGCGGCGTCGGCGTGCTGGCTTGCAGGTCGAACCGGATCGGCTGCTCGCCGCCATTCGCGGGCCGCCAGGTGCCGGCCATCGCCTCCGTGAAGCGTGTCCCCATGCGCATCGGTGGCTCCCCGTCGGCTCGCTCACCCCGGGCCGACGGTACCACCCGGCCCACCAAGTGGACCAGTGGTTGGTCCACTGCCACCACCGGGCCGGCCGTCGCGCTACGCTGCCGGCGCCATGACCAGTGTCCCGCTCGATCGGCCGACGCGCAGGTCCGTGCCGGCCCAGGTCGCCGATGCCCTGACCGACGCCGTCCTGTCCGGGCGGCTCGCCCCTGGCAGCACCCTGCCGCCCGAGCGCGAGCTGGCCGGCCAGCTCGGCGTCAACCGGACGTCGCTCCGCCACGCCATCGCCCGGCTGGAGCAGGCCGGGCTGGTGCAGTCGCGGCAGGGCGTGGGCACGGTCGTCCGCGACCCGCTGCGGGCGGCCGACTCGGCCCTGGTCCTGCGAGCCCTGCTGGCCGCCGGGCCCGAGCTGATCGAGGAGGTGCTCGAGGTCCGGCGAGTCCTGGGCGCGTTGGCCGGGCGCCTGGCGGCGCTGCACGCCGGCGAGGACGCGCTGGCCGCGCTGGCCGCGACGGTCGGCGAGGCCAGCGCCACGGCGCCCGGCGACGCCGCCACGCTGCAGCAGGTGGAGCTGGCGTTCTTCTCGCAGCTCGTCGACGCCACCGCCAACCGACCGCTGCAGGTGATGATGCGCTGGCTGGAGCAGCTCTACGGGGCGACCGCCCCGCTGTTCCGGGACGCCTTCGAGAACCGCCGGCCCGTGCTCGCCGGCCTCAGGCTCGTGCTCGACGCGGTCGCCAGTCGCGACGCCGGCGCCGCCGAGGCGGCGGTGCGGCGCTACGCGGAGCGCAGCGGTCGCCGGCTCCTGGCCGCCGCCCGCCCGTCGGCCTAGGGAGCGGGCTCCTCGTCGGCGGCCGCGCAGGCCCCGCACGTCCCGAGGACGGCGAAGTGCCGGGCCCGGACGTGGAAGCCCAGCTCGGACAGGGCGGCCTCGGCCAGCGGGGCGAAGAAGGCGTCGGGCACGGCGAAGGCCGTGCCGCACCGCTCGCACACGAGGTGGCCGTGCTGTTCGGTCGACAGGTGGTAGGTGGCGGGACCGTGCCCCAGGTGCACGTGCTCGACGACACCCAGCCGCTCCAGCTCGTCGAGGTTGCGGTAGATGGTCGACCGGTGCACCTCCGGGTCGAGCGCCTGCACGGCGGCGACGAGCTCGTCGGCCGTGCGGTGCCCCGGGCGGTCGAACAGGCAGCGCAGCAGCAGCCGCCGCGACACCGTGACGCGCCCTCCCTGGGCCCGGAAGAGGTCGAGCACGGCGCCCACCGGGTCGTCCCGCTGGGCACGGGCACCCGGCGCCCGGCGCCCGGTCGCCGGGTGCGCGGGCACCTCGACCGCGGCGGCCCGGCCGTCTGTGACCGCACGACCGGCGACGGGACGGTGCGGGTCGGCGGCGCCTGCGTGCTCGTGGGTGGGCTGCCCCGAGCGGCCGGATGCTGCGAGCCCGGGCATGGTCCCACGGTACCGCCCGAAAGGCCGAAGCGCCGCTGCACGCCACCTCGGGTGCCCGCGCGCTGGGTCCTGCCGCGGCTCGGCAGCCGGCGGCCGCCGTTCATGGCGCGGTCACGCGGCCGCCGACGGCGTCAGGCGGCGTCGCCCGTCCGCGGCGCGGTGGTGTCGGCGTCGGTCGGTGCCGCCGCGGGTACGCTGCTCGCCGGCCACCCGGCCCGGGCCGTGCGTCGCAGGCGCGCGGGCACGGGGGTGGTCACGTTCCCCAGCGTCTCGTCGATGAGGCGGACGATCTCGTCGCAGCGGTCCCCGAGCGTCATGGCCGGCCCCTTTCTCCTCTCCAGCACATCGGCACGGTTCGAGCCCGGGATGAGCAGCTCACGAACGGTGACGATCCCGGAACCACTCGTCGCGCGAACTGGAGGCCGTCGGTGGCGGCGGCGGGGCCGGCGCCTTCCTAGACTGCGGCCGGACGGGCGCGCCGGGGCGTGCCGGCTCCGGGCCCGGGAGCGGGCGGTGCGAGCCGGCCCCGGCCCGGCGAGCCGGTCCGCTGGTGCCGAAGCCCGCCCGCGCGACGCGGCCGGGGGGAGGCGGGAACCGGCGTGCCCGCGCCGGGGAGGGTGCGACGTGCGACTGGTGATCGCCACCTGCGAGGTGGTCTACGAGGGCCGGCTGTCGGCGCGCCTGCCGCGCGCCAAGCGGCTGCTCCTGGTGAAGGCCGACGGCTCGCTGTCGGTCCACGCCGATGACCGGGCCTACAAGCCGCTCAACTGGATGAGCCCGCCGTGCACGACCGAGGAGGGCGACGGCCGCTGGGTGGTGCGCAACGCCAAGGGCGAGACGCTCACGGTCACCATCGAGCAGGTCCACCTGGACGTCGACCACGAGCTCGGCGCCGAACCGGGCCTGGAGAAGGACGGGGTTGAGCTCGAGCTGCAGGCGCTGCTGGCCGACCACCCCGAGGCGATCGAGCCGGGCCTGGCGCTCGTCACCCGCGAGCGGGAGACGGGCATCGGGCCCGTCGACCTCCTGTGCCACGCGGCCGACGGGTCCTTCGTGGCCGTGGAGGTGAAGCGCCGCGGCGAGATCGACGGCGTGGAGCAGCTGACGAGGTACCTGGAGGTGCTCGCCGGCGACAACCGGATCCGGCCTCTGCGCGGCGTCCTCGCCGCGCAGAGGGTCACGCCCCAGGCCCGCCGCCTGGCCGCCGGCCGCGGCATCGGGTGGGTCGAGGTCGACATCGACCGGCTCCGGGGGCTCGAGCCCGCGATCCCCACGCTGTTCTGACGGGTGGCGGCGGTGCCGGGGGTGCTCGCCCCCGTCGCTACGCTGCACCGGTGCGCATCGCCGTCCTGGTCAAGCAGGTGCCCCCGGTGCAGTCCATGGCGCTCGGGCCCGACGGCCGCCTGCGCCGCGACGGCACCGAGCTGGAGATGAACGCCTACTGCCGGCGGGCCGTCAGCAAGGGCGTGGAGCTGGCCCGCGCCTCGGGTGGGACGTGCACCGTGGTGACGATGGGGCCGCCGTCGGCGGAGGACGTGGTGCGCGAGGCGGTGGCCTTCGGTGCGTCGAGCGGCGTGCTCGTCACCGATGCCCGCCTCGCCGGCTCCGACAGCCTGGCCACCGCACGGGTGCTGGCCCAAGTGCTGCGGCGGTTGGGCCCGTTCGACCTGGTGCTGACTGGCCGCAACGCCATCGACGCCGACACCGGCCAGGTCGGGCCGGAGGTGGCGGAGCTGCTGGACCTGCCGTTCGCCGCGGCGGTGCGCGAGCTGGACCTGGTGGAGACGCCGGGTCCGGGGCGGGCCGGCACCGTCGAGGTCCGCTGCGAGCTCGACGACGGATGGCGGTCGCTGCGGGTGACGCTCCCGGCCGTCCTGAGCACGGCCGAGCGGCTCGCCGAGCCCTGCAAGATGCCGCCCGACGCCCGGGCGGCGGTTGCCGCCGACCGGCTGCTGCGGCTCGGCGCCGACGACGTCGGGCCCGGTCCCTGGGGCCAGCAGGCCAGTCCCACCGCGGTCGGCGCGCGGCGCGCGCTCGAGGTCCACCGCGAGCGCCGGCGCCTCCACGGGCCCGTCGAGGACCAGGCTCGTGCCGTGGTGGCCCTGCTGCGCGAGCGGGGGTTGGTGCGCGGGGGGACGACGGACCGGGGGACGGGCTGGTCGACCCACCGGGTGCGCCGCACCGGCGCGGGGCGGGTGCCCCCTCCGTCCGGTGCACCCGCCGGTGCGCCCGGCGTCGCGGTCGTGGCCGAGCCGGGGCGGGAGCAGCTCACCCGCGAGCTGCTGGGCGAGGCCGCGGTCCTGGCCGCGGACCTGCCCGGCACCGTGCTCGTGGCCGGGCCGGACCTCGGTGACGCCTCGCAGCTGGCGTCGTGGGGTGCCGACGCCGTCGTCGACGTGTCGGGCACCGCCGTCGAGGAGGACGTGGCCAGGGCGCTGGCCGCAGCCTGGTCGGAGATCGCGCCGTGGGCGGTGCTGGTGCCGGGCACCCTGTGGGGGCGCGAGGTCGCCAGCCGGTTGGCGGCGCGTCTGGGTGCCGGCCTGACCGGCGACGCCGTCGGCCTGCGCGTGGTGGACGGCCGCCTGGTGTGCGACAAGCCGGCCTTCTCGGGCCGCGTGGTCGTCGAGGTGACGGCGTCCTCGGCCGTGCAGATGGCCACGGTGCGCCCTGGCGTCCTGCCCCGCCGGCCTCCCCGTAGCGGCTCGCCGCAGCCCGCGCGCCGGGCGGTCCGTGGCGCGAGCGCCGCCCGCGTCGAGTTGACGGGACAGGGTCGCGACGACGACGTCGCAGCCCTGACCGCCGCCGACACGGTCGTGAGCCTCGGGCAGGGCGTGGCGCCTCAGGACCACGACCGCATCGCTCCGCTGGTGGAGGCGCTCGGCGCAGAGCTCGCCGCCACCCGTAAGGTCACCGACCGCGGCTGGCTGCCCCGGGGCCGGCAGGTCGGGACCACCGGCCACAGCATCGCGCCGGACCTCCTGGTGGTCGTGGGGGCCTCGGGCAGCGTCAACCACATGGTCGGGTCGCGCGGGGCCGGCACGGTCGTGGCCGTCAACAGCGATCCCGACGCCGCCGTCTTCGAGTGGGCGGACGTCGGCATGGTGGCGGACTGGCGCGACGCCGTTCCCGCGCTGGTGAAGCTGCTGACCTGACCGGTGCCCGGGGGGCCCTGCCCGGGCGGGCCCGCACCGGCGCCTCGGCTGCCCTCCCCCGTCGCCGCAGCCGCCGGCCGCCGCCGCCGGGGGCGCTGTCGGTGTCGCTGTCGCTGGTGGGGGTGCTGTGGGTGTCGCTGTCGCTGGTGGGGGCGCTGTCGCTGTTGCTCGTGGTGCAGCCGTCGGCCGTCGGCCGTCAGTCGTCAGTCGTCAGTCGCCGTCGGCCGCCTCGATCTCGGCGCGCGGCACGCCCAGCAGGTAGAGGATGGTGTCGAGGTAGGGCACGTTCACGGCCGTGTCGGCGGCATCCCGCGCGGCCGCCTTGGCGTTGAAGGCGATGCCCAGTCCGGCCTCGCTGAGCATGTCGACGTCGTTGGCACCGTCCCCGACGGCGACGGTGCGGGCGGGGGGGATGCCCGCCTCGGCGGCGAAGCGGCGCAGGGCGGCCGCCTTGCCGGCGCGGTCGACGACCGCACCGACCAGCTGGCCCGTGAGGCGGCCGTCGACGACCTCCAGGGTGTTGGCCGCCACCCGGCCGATGCCGAGCTCGGCTGCTACCGGCTCGATCACCTGCAGGAAGCCGCCGCTCACGACGGCGGTCTCGTAGCCGAGGCGGTTCAGCGTCCGCACGAGCGTCCGGGCGCCGGGCGTGAGCACGAGCGAGCGGCGCACGTCGTCCAGCACACCGGCGTCCAGCCCGGCCAGGAGCGCCACCCGCTTGCGGAGGGCCTGCTCGAAGTCGAGCTCGCCTGCCATCGCCGCTGCGGTGATGGCCGCCACCTCGTGCGCGCAGCCGGCCTGCTCGGCGAGCAGGTCCACCACCTCCCCGCGGATCAGCGTGGAGTCGACGTCGAGCACGATCAGGTGCCGCGCCCGGCGGTGCAGGCCCGCCGGCTGCACGGCGACGTCGATGCCCAGCCGGGCGGCGGCGGCGGCCAGCTGCCGGCGGAGCAGGTCGACGTCGGCGCCGGCCACGGCGAGCTCGTAGCTGAGGACGGGCGTGCTGGCGAGCTGCACGATGCGCTCGATGTTGCCGCCGGCGGCCGCCACCGCGGCGGTGACCTCGGCGAGCGTGCCGGCGGCCAGGGTGCGGCCGAGGACGGTGACGAGCTGGCGGGCGCCGGGGGCGGCCGTCACGGCGGTCGGTTCCACGTCCACGTCGACGCCGTGCGCGGTGCTGGTCGGCGCCACGGCAGCTCGCACGGCGTCGCTCGCGGCGCCGTCGACCACCACAGCCAGCAGCAGGCGGCCCAGGATGTGGACCTGCTCGACGTCCAGCACCCTGGCACCGCACCGGTCGAGGGCCTGGAAGAGGTCGGCGGCGATGCCCGGCCGGTCCGCGCCGGAGACGGTGACCAGGAGAGGGGCGGTCTCGGGCACGCGTGGAGGGTACTCCTGCAAACCCTGTACTCGCCGTCATGGTGTGACTACTATCGGTGAGTAGTGCCTGGCGGACCGGCGGCGTCGGCCGGCCACGTGAGACCGGGGAGGCTGCCGAGGCCGTGGAGGCCGGGGACAGCGGGAAGGCGGCGGAGAGGCAGGGGAGACCGGAGAGGCCGCGGAGACCGGAGAGGCCGGGCAGGCCGTGGAGGCCGGGAGACGCGGGCCGGCCGAGGATGCCCCCTCCGGCGTGTGCCGCCCGGACACGCCGGCGTGGCGCCCCCGGGTCCGGCCCGCGGTGACGGCCGGCGAACGGCGATCGACGGGTGAGGTCACCGGGACGGCCGGCGTGCCGGCGGGGATGACGGGAGGGACGATCCATGGACGCACCGGGTACCAGGGTGCTGCGGGCGCGGCACCGGCCGCGCCCGGCCCTCGGCTGGCGAGGAACGGGCAGCCCCCGCCCAGCGGGCAGCGGCAGGACGGTCGCGCGGGAGCGCCGCCGCCAGGGGGGAGCGTCGGGGCTGCGGCAGATGGAGGTCACCGTCCACGGCTACCGACGGGCCTTCGTGACCGGCGGGCGCGGGCCGGTGGTGGTGCTCGTGCACGGGATCGGTGACAGCGCGGCGACGTGGATGGAGGTGCTGGAGCGGCTGAGCCGAACCCACACGGTGGTGGCGCCGGACCTCCTCGGGCACGGGCGCTCGGACAAGCCCCGTGCCGACTACTCCGTGGGCGCGTACGCGAACGGGCTGCGCGACCTCCTCACGATCCTGGGGGTGGAGCGGGCAACGGTCGTCGGCCACTCGCTGGGCGGCGGCGTGGTGGCGCAGTTCGCCTACCAGTTCCCCGACCGCTGCGAGCGCCTGGTGCTGGTCTCGACGGGGGGCGTGGGCCGTGCCGTCCACCCGGTCCTCAGGCTGGCGGCCGTGCCGGGAGCGGAGGTGGTGCTTCCCGCGCTCGGCCTGCCCGGGGCGGGCGCCGTGGTGGGTGCGGCAGGCGCGCTGGCGCGGGCCAGCGGGATCCTGCCGTCGGAGGACGTGGAGGGGATCACCCGGGCGTTGCGGCGCCTCCCGGACACCGGCGCCCGCCGGGCGCTGGTGCGCACCCTGCGCGCCGCGGTCGACTGGCGGGGCCAGTGCATCACCATGCTCGACCGGGCGTACCTGGCCGAGGGCATGCCCACCCTGGTGGTGTGGGGCCGGCGTGACGGCATCATCCCGTTCGGCCACGCCGTCGCCGTGCACCGGGCGATGCCCGGCAGCCGGCTGGAGGTGTTCGAGCACGCAGGGCACTTCCCGCACCGCACCGACCCCGACCGGTTCGTCGCGACGCTGCGTGCCTTCATGGCGACGAGCCCGTCCGCCGAGCACGACCCGTCGGTGTGGCGGGAGCGCCTGCAGGCCGGGCGCCGGCCGCCGGCGGCCCGTGCCACGACCGGCCAGCTCGCCCTGGACCTGTCACCGGTGCGCGCCCCGGTCTGAGGCGAGTCGCCCTCCGACGGGCCTCCGCCGGGAGTCCTGACGCGCCGCTGGGCTGGGCCGGCGACGTCGCCCGGGTCCGGCGTGGTGGTCGCGAGTCCGGCGTGGTGGTCGGGCGAGTCCGGTGTGGTGGCCGGGCTTGGCCCCGGCTGGCGCCGGGCGCGGGTGTCAGGTGCTGGTGCTCGCCGCCGGGCGCCGGGCGGCGACGGGCACGCGCAGCTTGGCCTGGCGCGCCGCGACCAGCAGGCGGATGACCCACCAGCCCGGGTCGATCTCGCCGGGGGCCATGGCCAGCTTGCTGGCCGTCGCCACGGCGTGGTGGTTGTTGTGGAGGCCCTCGCCGGCGACGAGCCAGGCCAGCCACTGGTTGTTGGTGGCGTTGTTGTCGTGCGGGCGGCGGCCGAAGCGGTGACCGATGGCGTTGATGGCTCCACCGCCGAGCAGGTAGGCGACCAGGTGCACGGCCGCGGCGATCAGCGCGAGCTGCCAGCCCAGGAGCAGGACGAGCAGCCCGACCCCCAGGCCGAGGCCGACCAGGGCGTGGTCGAACAGCACGCGGTCCCACCGGTCGGGCGGCAGGTCGCGCGCGTAGCGTGCGCTCGCCGGGTCGCGGGCGGCACGCCGGTAGAGCGCGGCGTTGGCGAACAGCACCTTGGCCGTCCCGAGGACGAGCGGCGAGTGGGGGTCGCGCTCGGTGTCGGTGAAGGCGTGGTGCATGCGGTGGACGGCGACCCACTGGCGGGGCCGGATCCCGGTCAGCATCCACGTGAGGACCCGGAAGGCGAAGTTCACCGGCCGGGACACGGTCAGGGACCGGTGCGAGAGCGCGCGGTGGAGGTAGACGGTGGTCACCACGAAGCCCACTTGGGTGACCAGCAGCCCGACCAGGACCGCTCCGAGGACGGGCAGCACGCCGCAAGCCTATCGGTTGCAGCGGGGTGTCCACCACGCGGCGGTGACGGACCGGCACGGCGCGTGCCGGAGATCAGCCGAGGGGCACGCTCGGGTAGGTGATGCCGGTGCCCGCCAAAGCGAGCTCGCCCTTGCGCCGAGCCCGGCGGCTGTAGCCGACCGTGGCGGCGAACAGCGAGGCGAGGATCGTCCCGCCTGCCGCGGGGGCCACGACCAGGAAGACCCGCGTCGCGAGCGTCACGGCCAGGGCGGCCTGCGCCGCGGCGTCGACGAGCAGGCCGACGCCCCACAGCACGGTGATCACCACGAACGTCCGCGGGCCCGTCGGGATGTCCCAGAGCGCGTCGAACGCCGCGACGCGGCGGGGGTCGCTGCCCGCCGACAGGGCCCGGCCGACGTAGAACATGAGCGGGCGGCGGGTGGTCAGGGACGCCAGGCAGGCGATGCCGAAGGCGGCGGCGAAGGCGCCGTCACGTGCCTTGACGGCCACGGGGCCGCCGCCGGCGGCGGCGAACACCAGGCCGAAGGCGAGGCCGGCGAGCACGATGAGGCCGATCGGGTCGAGCGACCGGCGCACCACCCACTGGACGACCACCCACAGCGCCGGGACCGCCGCCGCGACGAGCAGGCTCGGCACCGCGGTTCCCAGCGCGGGCCGGACCAGCTGGTAGACGCCGAACGGCAGCAGGCCGGCCACGACCACGCCGGGCCCCATGGCCCGAAGCGTCGGAGGCCCGGGCTCCCACACCGCCCCGCCCGCCGCCGCGACGTGGGGAGCCTCCACATCGGTGACCGGTCGGGGCATGACGGCATCGTGCCGCGTCGGCAGCGTGCCTGGGCACGCCGGCGGCGGCGTGGCCACGCCGCCGGGACGGGTCCCCATGCCCCCCGGGTCCCGGTCGGATGCCGTGCGCTGGTCCGTCGGACCAGCATGGCACGTCCCGGGCGCTCCTGCCGGCCTGGTCGGGCCGGAGGGCGGGAGGCACCGGGCCGGAGGGCGGGGCGCGCCGGGCCGGCAGGGACTGGGGATGGCCCGAAGAGGCTCCGCAGTCGCCCGTCAGGCGACGCCCACTACGCGGTGGTACCGGGCGCCTGCGGGGCTCGGGCGGGCTCGACGAGGCCGAGCCCGCGCCACAGGGCGCTCGGGAGCGGGCCGAGCAGGCCGAGCTCGCCGGCGAGCTGCCGCACCTTGCGGACGGCCTCGGCGGCCTCCGCCCGGTCGCGCGCGGCACGGCGTGCCTGGGCCAGCGCCGCTCGGGGAATACGGAACCGTCGGGACACCTGCCAGGGCACGCCGAGCATCATCTGGGACATGAGCCAGAGGACGACGGGCACGGCGAGCGACAGGCCGAGGCGCCGGACCGGCCCGAGGGCGGGGACGGCCCGCTTCAGGTGGTTGCGAGCGAACGACAGGTGCCGGGCCTCCTCGGTCACGTGGATGCGCATGATGCGCTGCAGCAGCGGGGGCACGTCCTGCCCGCTGCGCAGGGACCGCCGCTGCACGTGGTCGATCGGGTCCTCCCCGGCGAGCACGAAGAAGAAGAAGAGCTCCGGGAAGCGCCGGGCCGACCGGACCACGGCGCGGGTGCACACGAGCTCGACCGGGCCCAGGCCGGTCGCGTCGATCCCCGACCGGTTGACGAACTCCTGGAACATGAGGGTGTGGTGCCCCTCCTCGATCACCTCGTGGTAGGCGTAGCGGAACTCCGGATCGCCGTTGCCGAGGCCGAGGGCGTACTCCAGCAGGCCGCGCTGCAGCACGTTCTCGAACTGCAGCCCGAGCTTCATGCGGGACACCACCAGGTGCAGCCCGAGCCGCGCCTGTGCCGCCGGGGGCAGGCCGGCGAACCAGTCGGTCTCGACCAGGGTGTCGCCGAGCACGCCGATCCAGCGGGTGTCGGCGGGGTCGATCCGGTGGTCGGGCGCGTCCCAGTCGACGTCGGCGTAGGCGTCGAAGTGCCTGTCGACCGACTGGCGGCTGAGCCGGGCGATCAACGAGCGGTAGGCGTCGTCGTCCTCGGCGGACCGGCTGGCCTCCTCGGGCGTGTCGGCGGCGTCGGCGGCCGTGGGCAGCGGGTGCATGGGCATCATCCCCCTGGTGGACGGCCGGCCGGCAGCCGGCCCCCGGGCGCGAGACGGGCGCCCCTGGTGCTCGTGATGTTACCGATGGTAACACCTTGCGGCAAGGGCCTGCGCCCGTGCTCGGCGCACCGGCCGGATGGCTGGGCGCCCAGCCTGGCGGACGCATGTGGTGGTGAGGGCCCGCTGGCGGGAGCGGTCGGGCGGGGTGTGCCGGCCGTGCCGGTCGGGCGGGGTGTGCCGGCCGTGCCGGTCGGGCGGGGTGTGCCTGCCGTGCCGGTCGGGCGGGGTGTGCCTGCCGTGCCGGTCGGGCGGGGTATGCCTGCCGTGCCGGTCGGGCGGGGTGTGCCGGCCGTGCCGGTCAGGCGGGCGCGTGCAGGTGCGGGAGGCGGTCGTGGAGCCACTCGTGGACGCTCTCCAGCAGGCCGACGTCCTCGCTCCCCGGCCCGCGCCCGTCGCCGGGGTGCCGGTGGGGCCACCCCACGTCCTCGCCGGCCCGGCCGCGCACCAGCAGGTGCCCACAGACCGGGCAGCGTCGCATCCGCACCGCGCCGAGCGCACCCAGCACCCCGATCCACGCCATCAGGACCATGGCTGCTGCAGCAACGAGGACCAGCACTCCCGTGAGGATGTCCACGGCGATCATGCGCATCACCTCCGGCGTTCGGTCGATGTCGGGAGCTCCCGGCTCGGCATCCTCCTGTGGTGTCCGGCGGCCCAGTGCCGCCAACCCCAGTGTAGCGGGCATCATTGCATAGGGCAATCCAGCTCCGGGCTCCGGCCACCGGGCTGCCGTCCCGGTGCGGGCGGCGTCTCCCCGCCCGTACGTGCACCGGACGGCGGCGGGTGCGGCCCGCGGTGGGCGGAGCCGGATCCTGGACCTGCAGGAGCAGGAGCAGGAGCAGGAGCAGGAGCAGGAGCAGGTGCAGGAGCAGGTGCAGGAGCAGGTGCAGCGAGCAGGAGCAGGTGCAGCGAGCGGGCACGGCGAGAGGCCCGTGGTGCCGGCATGCACGGCACCTGCGGAGCGTCGTCGCGTGGCGCCGAGGTCGTCGGGGGCCTACCCTCTGGCACCGTGCCGACCATCGTCACCCGCGTCGGCGGCCAGGCGGCAGCCGACGGCACCCCGGGCGCACGCAGCTCGGGGTGGAGCCGCTCCGTGCCGAGGCGCCGTGCCGTGACCGCCCGCCCGGCGACCCCCCCGCCGCGCGCCGGCTCGCCCCGATGACCGGGGGGCCCGGGGACGTCCCGGTCCACCGGAGGACCATCGAGTACGAGGCGTTCGAGCGCGACGGCTCGCTGGAGGTGACGGCTCGCCTGCAGGACCGCCGCCCGTGGGCCGACGGGTCGACGTCGCCGGAGGTCCTCCACGAGATGGCGCTGCGGGTGACGGTCCGGCTCGCGGACCTGGTCGTCACCGCCGCCGAGGCCGACATGGCCCGCTTCCCCCATGCCGAGTGCCCGGCGGTCGCACCCGCCTTCGCCGGGCTGGTCGGCCTCTCCGTCGCCCGGGGCTACACCCGTGAGGTGCAGCGCCGCTTCGGCGGCGTCCGCGGCTGCTCACACCTTGAGCACCTGGCCAGGTCGCTGGGCCCCGCCGTGATCCAGGCCGCCGCGTCGGCACGGGCCCGCCGGCGCGTCCCGGGCGTCGGCGAGTCCTTCGGCGACGGCGTGCCGTGGCTGCGCGGCTCCTGCCACATCTGGGCCGCCGACGGCGTCGGCGAGCGGAAGCTGGCGCTCGGCTGGCGCGCAGGCAGTGGCCCGTACCCCGCGCCGCCGCTGGACGGCGGCCCGACCGGAGGTCCGACGAGCGGGTCCCGGGAACCGGGCGCCGAGGGCGTGCCCGGCGGGCGCGACGCCGTGGGTTAGGTTGCCCGGGTCCGGTTGGGCCCGGTCCGGGCAACGATGCCGTGTCCGGCGGAGCCCGGCAAGCGGCCGCCACGACGGACCAGAGCGGCACCGACCGGGCCGGCCGGAAGGCGATGCCGGTGCCGGCGACGACGAGCGATCACGGGGGTGACGATGGCGGCAGCCGAGGGCGAGCAGGTCCAGCGCCGGTCGCGCGCGCAGTGGCCGGGGTGCCGGCCGGGGGGCGGTCGCGACCGGGTCGGGTGGCCACGGCTGGCCGGCGGCGGTGCTCGCCGGGTGGGCGTGGCGACAGCGCTGCTGTCCCTGGCCGTGGCGGCGGCGGCGTGCAGCGGTGCGAGCACTCCGGCCCCCACGTCGGCGGGCGGGGCTCGCGCCGGCGGATCGTCGGGCGCCGCCGGGAACGCGTCGACCGCCGGCTCCGCCGGACGGGCGCCGGCGACCGTCCTGGCGTCGGCAGCGACGCGCACGGCCGGCGCGCGGACGGCCTCCCTGGCGATCACGGTCACGGCGTCGGGCTCGGGCCTGCCCGGGGGCCCGCTGCACGCCACCGTGCACGGCACCGGCGTCGTCGACTTCGCGCACCACGCCGCCTCCCTCACCCTGAGCGGGCCCGGGACGACGGTCAACGGCGTCCCGCTGCAGGTCGTCGTGGTGGGCTCGTCGTCCTACGTCGACGCCGCCGCCGTGCACAAGGGGGCGAGCGGGTTCGTCCCGGCCAGCCAGGTGTCCTCGTCGTCGGCAGGTGCCGCCCTGCGCAACGTGGACCTGTCGCCCACCAGCCTGTCGTCGGTCATGCCGGCGAAGCTCCTCGCGCTGGCCGCGTCGATGACCGGGGTGCACCAGGTGGGCACCCAGCAGGTGGCCGGCGTCGAGACCACCGAGATCGCCGGGACGGTGACCAACGCCGACGTCCTGTTCCCGGGAGGTTCGACGGGGCCGTCGTCCCCGGCTCTCCCCGCCGCGACGCACCTGTGGGTCGACGGCAGCGGGCGGGTCGTCCGCCTGCGGGTCACGATCGACGTGTCGCCGCTGGTCCGGCAGATCCTCGGGGCCATCGGCAGCAGCGGGTCGGCCGGTGCCGTGCACCTCACCGCCACGGTCCAGGAGGACCTGAGCAGGTTCGGCGCGCCGGTGTCGATCCCCGCGGTCGGGACCGGGTCGTAGCCGCCGGCGGGCGCGGCGGCGCGCACACTGCCTGCCGCCTGCGGGCGGCCGGGACCGCGGCGCAGGCCGGGCGGTGCGGCCTCCGCCTGGCAGCGCCAGCGCCGGCGACCCGTGGCCCTGCCGCGTCGGGCGGGCCGACGATCGGAGGGCGGCGAGGGACCGTAGCCTGGCGGGGTGCCGAGCCGGGACGCCGTCCGCCATCCGAGGGCAGGGGTGCTGGCGTTGCTCGCGCTCGCCGCGGCCGTCGCGCTCGGCGCGTGCGGTCAGGCCCGACCTGCCGTCAACGCCGCCGATCGCGGCGCGGGCCGGGCTGCCACGACCTCGACTGGGACCGCCGGCCCCGGGCCGGCCCGCGGCAGGCTCGGTGCCGTGCCACAGGCTGCGCCCCCCCTGCCGCGACCGGGTGCGGGTGCTGCCACCGGGAACGGCGCGTCCGGCAGCGGCACCGCGGCCGGGCACCCCGGGGCGGCCGGCGGCGCGGTTGGCGTGGCGTCCGGTCCCCTGCCCGAACCGGCTCCGCTCGCCCCGTTCACGGCTGCGGGCACCGGCCAGGGCGCGTGGCGGCCGGCGGGCCGGCCCGTCGGCGGTGTCCCGGCGGTGTACGAGACGACCCTGGTGCCGCCCGGCGGCACGCAGCAGGCGGGCGTCGCCTGGATGGACACCCGCCTGCTGGCCGCCCGGCTCTACTCGGGCTCCGCCAGCCCCGGGGGCGGGCCCTACCGGTACACCGCGCCCGTCCAGCCCGCCCAGGCCTCGACGCTGGTGGCCGCCTTCAACGGGGGGTTCATGATGCCGGCCGCCCACGGCGGCTACTACACCGAGGGGAGGACGGTCGTGCCGCTCGTCAACGGGGCGGCCTCCCTGGTGATCTCTGCGGACGGGTCGGTCGACGTCGGCGCGTGGGGCACCGACGTGACCATGACGCCAGAGGTGTCGAGCGTCCGCCAGAACCTCGTGCCGCTCGTGGCCGGCGGGCAGCCGACCGCCCTGGCAGCCAGCCCCGACTGGCAGGCCTGGGGGGCGACGTGCGGCGCCAGCTCGTGCACGGTGCCCGTGGGCCTGGACCACCAGTGGCGCTCGGGGCTCGGGGTGACGGGCGACGGGGCCCTCGTCTACGTCCAGGGCCCGGCGCTCGATCCCCTGCAGGTGGCCCAGCTGCTGGTGCGCGCCGGCGTGGTCCGGGGCATGGAGCTCGACATCAACCCGGACTGGCCCGACTTCGCCACCTACGACCCGGCAACCCCCGGCGGCCTCGCCGCCCCCGCCAACGGGAGCACGCTGCTGGCCTCGACGGTGCAGGGTGCGGGCACGTTCTTCGAGCCGTGGTGGGCGCGGGACTTCGTGACCATGTCGGCACGCCCGGCACCCGGCGCCTGAGGGCATCGGCACGCCCGAGACGCGATGCGTGGTGCGGCAGCCATCCGGCACAGCCGGAGCTGGTGCCGGGCAACCGGGGACGACCTGCCTGGTCGCGGAGCTCGCGGATCAGCGGGTCCGGGCCGCGCTCGGGGATCACCGAGCCGACGGATCCTTCCCGGCATGCTGCTGTGCACGCTCGAAGACCCCCCTCGGCGCGGCGCCGGAGTAGACGTCGCGCAGGTGACGCCCGTTCTCGCCCGAGAGCTGTGGATCCGGGCTGTCGGGGCAAGACGCGACGGACGTCCGCCCGTCGTCCCATGCCCACCTCGGACGGGGTAGCCAGGCGCCGCTGCCGGCGCGACCCCGCTCCAAGCCCAGGTCGAGCAGGACGCAGCACCGGTGGTCCCGTGCTTCGCGTACGCCGCCACGAGCCGCGTGGACGCAGCCGGCCAGCGGGCCGTCGGCAGGTCAGCCCACCGGTGTGGTTGCGCCCCGCACGCCCGACGCCGCGTCGAGGAGCGGCTGGATCGGACGCCAGTCGAGGGTGGCACCGAGTTGCCCGGCGACGGCATCGGCGAGCGCCCTGGCGCCGCAGACGTAGATCGAAGCGCAGCTCCGGGCGCCCTGCAGGTTGACGCTCTGGAGCCCGTGCCTGTTCGTGTACATGATCCGCCGGGGCTGCTGCCGTGCGTCGCGGCTCTCCACGGAGGCCGGCCACCGTTCGGTGCGCCAGCCGGTCACCACGCCGTGGCTCAGGCAGTGCCGAACCTGCATCCAGGCTTTGCTGTCGCGCAGTGCCTGGTCCCAGCCGATGTCCTCGGCGAGGTGCAGCGTCTTGCCGAGCGCCGGTGGCTTCAGCACCCTCAGCGTCGTGCTGCTGAGGTGGGTCGACATCCCGGGGAAGCTCTGTTCGAGCTTGTCCTGCAGGTCCTTGAGCGTCGGGTTGTTCCACTGGCCGACGACGTGGGCGACGTTCCCGAGCGAATGGCCGTCCGCGAGGAGAGCACTCGCCAGGAAGTTCTGCGCGAACCCCTCGAACGCACTCGTGATCAGCAGTACCACGGCGGGATTGAGCGCGGCCCAGTCGCCGGAGGTCCGTGTGTGCAGCGAGAAGAGCTTGGTCGGCACGATGAGCGCGCGCCCGAACTCGTCGACGCACTGCTGGAGCTGCGCGAGCCCGCGCCCGTCGACGCCCTGCTGGAGCTTTGCCACGGTTCCCGCCCTCCCCGGCCGTCCGCCGACCGACGCTCGCAGCCTACGTCTCGCTCGCCACGGGGTGGGTGACCAGCGTGCCGAGCGGCGCACGGGGCACCCGCTCGGTTCGTCGAGGTGGGATCCGTGCCCGCAGGCCCGGTCCGCGGTCGGCTGTCAGGTGCCCGTGGTCCGGGCCGCTCGTGTCCCGGTGGTGGCACACCCCTCCGCTAGCCTGCCTGCGGGCAGCGTGCGGTGCCCGAGGAGCCTGGTGGCGAGGGGCGCCGCCGGGCACGTCGGTCGGCGACGATCGTGGAGGGTGACGTGGAGCGTCGGCGAACGTCGACATCGAGGTTCGGGGTTGGCCGCCGCGAGAACCACGACGCCTCCGCCTTCTACGAGCGGTTCCGGCCGCCGGCGCTGAGCGACGACCAGGAGGTGCCGCCGCCCGCACCGGTGGCGACGCCCTTCGTCTGCCGGGACGCCAGGCAGATGGACGAGGTCGCCGACGGCTCGGTGGCGCTGGTGGTCACGTCGCCCCCGTACTTCGCGGGCAAGGCGTACGAGGAGGAGCTGGACCGCGAGGGCGTGCCGAGCTCCTACCTCGAGTACCTGCAGCTGCTCACGGACGTGTTCGCCGAGTGCGCCCGCAAGCTCGAGCCCGGCGGCCGCATCGCCGTCAACGTCGCCAACCTGGGTCGCAAGCCGTACCGCAGCCTGTCGGCCGACGTCATCCGCATCCTGCAGGACGACCTGGGCCTGCTGCTGCGCGGGGAGATCATCTGGCAGAAGGGCGAGGGTGCCAGCGGCTCGTGCGCCTGGGGGTCGTTCCGCAGCGCCACCAACCCGGTGCTGCGGGACATCACCGAACGGGTCGTCGTCGCCAGCAAGGGGCGCTTCGACCGGGCGCGCACGGTCAAGGAGCGCCAGGCCGAGGGCCTCCCGCACGCCAGCACCCTCATGACCGAGGACTTCATGGCGCTCACGCTCGACCTGTGGAGCATCCCGTCGGAGAGCGCCACCAGGGTGGGCCATCCCGCCCCGTTCCCCGTGGAGCTCCCCGAGCAGCTGATCCGCCTGTACACGTTCGAGGACGACCTGGTGCTCGACCCGTTCATGGGCAGCGGATCGGCGCTGGTCGCCGCGGCCCGCCTGCGGCGGCGGTACGTGGGCTACGACCTCGACCCGCAGTACGTGGAGATCGCCGAGCGCCGCGTGGCGGAGGCCCTGGCCGAGCTGCCCGCAGCGGGCACCGACGGCGGGCCCGCGGCCCGACGTCCGGGCGCCACCGCGGTGGGCGGCGCCGCACCGGCTGCGGGTCGCGCGCTCGGCGCCCGGGACGGCACCCGCCGGCGCGCCCGGCGCCCGATCGCCGTGCCGGCACCCGGGACGGCGGACGCGGACACCCCGGACGAGGACTTCCAGCGCCGGGCGGCGCGCGAGGGCAAGGCCGCGCAGAAGCTGGCCGAGGAGGTGCTGCTCGACGCCGGCTTCACCATCCGCCACCGCAACCACCGCGTGCCCAGGACGGGGGTCACCGTGAGCTTCGTGGCCGTCGACGGTGCCGGCGCCGGCTGGTACGTCGACGTGCCCGGCGCGTTCACCAGCCACCGTGGCGGCCTGCTGCGCACCGACACCGTGTGGAGGTCGCTCGGCCGCGCGCACGCCGTCCGCGGCCGGCTGGCCGGTGACGGCGCCGCCGGCGCGCCCCCGCTCGTCTTCCTCGCCACCCACCTGCCCCGGCGGCCCAGCGAGGGCGACACCGCCCTGCGGGCCGCCGGCCCCACCGCCTTCTTCGACGCCATCGAGCTGCTCTCCGACGAGGGCCGTGACCGGCTGCGGCGTTACGCCCAGGGCGGGCACGCCGGCAGGCCGCTGCCCGGGTTCTGGACGGAGGCGGACCTGGACCGCGGCCGAGACCGCGGCTGACCGGACGATGGCCCGCATCGTCGCCTGCGCCGTCGTGCGCGACGACCCCCCACGCGTGTTCCTGGCCGAGGACGAGGTCACGCTCAACTGGGTGCTGGCCCGTGAGCTCATCGCCCGGACGCCCGGCCGCGAGCTCTCCCCCGGCCTGCGTGCCCAGCTCCGCCAGGCGCTGCGCGACGAGCGGTGGGCCACCGCCGTCGCCCTGTGGATGGAGAACCACCCCGAGGTCGACGTGTACCCGTCGCTCGACCTGCACACCGCGAGCGACGTCGAGCTGGCGTCCCTCGAGCTCGCGTTCACCCCCCTCTTCGACGGCTGAGCAACCG
>JAJZYI010000297.1 GCA_021798135.1 Actinomycetes bacterium
CGCCGGCGCGTTCGGCACAGCCTCCGGCGCGTTCGGCACAGCCGCCGGCGCGCCCGGCACGGCTTCCGGCGCGATGCCGGACGCCGCCAGCCCGGCGACGACGGGCGACGCCTCGGGCGGCGTGCCCGGTGGCTGCATCGTCGGCGCGCCGCCGCCCATGTCGCCCATCGTCACGAGGGCACCTCCTCACTCTCCACGACCAGACCGGCCAGGCGCTTGCCACGGTTGGTGGCAACCACGTTGCAGTAGGGAACGCCCCCCACGCGCAGGAGCAGCGGCGCGCCGGCCTGGTGGTGGAGCGCCACCACGTCGCCCGGCACCAGGCTGAGCAGCTCCTCGGGCGACAGCACGATGTCGGGGAAGCACATGACCGCCTCCACCGGAGCCTCCATCAGGCGCTCCCGGAGGTGGCCCTGCACGCTGTCCGCCTCGTTGCCCGTGTCCACCTTGTCGAGCCGCTCCAGCGCGTCCAGGATCGGCAGCAGGACGGTGATCGGCATGCACAGGCTGGCGTCGAAGGAGCCGACGTCGCCCAGCTCGATCCGCATGGCGATGAGGAGGCAGGTCTCGGTCGGCTTCACCGCCTGCAGGAACATGGCGCTCGACACCGAGCTGATGGCGCCGACGCCGAGGTTGAGCACCGGAGCGAACGCCGGCGGCAGCTCGGCCAGCGCCTGCTGGGCGACCTCGCTCACCAGGCGCTGCTCGATCTCCGTGAGCGGCCGGGTGGGCTGGCCGCCGCGCGGCGTGCCGCCGAGCCGGATCTCCACCACCGCCAGCGCGAAGGCCAGCGGGAGGTGCAGCACGATCCTGCCGCCGAAGGGCACGATCGTCGCGCTCGACAGGAACGTCGGCTCGGGGAGGTCGTTCGTGTAGAGCTCCCAGCGCTGCTGCTCGAGCTCGCCGATCTCCACCCGGACCGACTGCCGGACCACGCTCGTGAGCGCGCCCGCGACACGGTGCGCCAGCACCTCGAGCACGGGCACCAGCCGGCGGAGCCGGGTCCGGTCCAACGCCTCCTGCTGCTGGAAGTCGTACGGGCGGACCCGGCGCTCGCCGTGGTCGGTGTCGGAGATCGGACGGACGTCGACGGTCATCTGCAGGTTCCTCGCTAGTGGTGTCGGCGCGGCGGGGCCCGGCGTTGAGCCCTAATTGCGATTAGGGCACCTGCATCAGCGACTGGATGGTGGTGTCGGTGGTCGTGATGACCTTGGTGTTCGCCTGGTAGGCCTCCTGGGCGACGATCAGGTCGGTGAGCTGGGTCGAGAGGTCGACGTTGGACCCCTCGAGCGCGCCGCCGACCAGGGTGCCGGCGCCGCCGCTGCCCGGGGCGCTCACGTTCGCCCCGCCCGAGTTCGCCGACGCCTGGTACATGAGGTTGCCGTTGCTCGACAGGCCTGCGGGGTTGGCGAAGGTGGCGAGGGCGATCTGCCCGATGGTCTGGCTCTGGCCGTTGGAGAACGACCCGAGGATGGTGCCGTCGGCCCCGATGGAGAAGCTCTGCAGGCTGCCCGCGGCGTGCCCGTTCTGCGACACGCCCTTGATCGTCGACGACACCGAGTCCTGGGTCACCTGGCCGGTGCTGCCCGCCGGCGGGAAGTCCAGGGCGATGGTGGCACCGCTCGCGAACGTGTAGCTCGACGGCATGTTGGTGGTGGGGATGGCGATGCTGAGGCCGGTGGACGCCGTCCCGCTCACCGTCCCCGTCGGGCTGGTCGTGCCGGCGGTGATGCCGGTGATCTGCCCGGCGGTCGAGCCCGACGACGAGAAGGTGACGGTGGCGCCAGACCCGCCGAACAGGTTGATGCTGCCGCCGGTGCCGTTGGGGACCGACGCCTGCAGGTTCCACTGGTTGGCGGTGCCGGTCGGCGTGAAGGTCAAGGTGACCGGCACGGCGTTGCCCAGGGAGTCGTAGGCGTTGTACGTGAAGCTCACCGGCGAGGTGGCGGCCGCGTCCAGGTTGCCGCCCAGGGTGATCTGGGTGGTGGCGGTCGCCGGCAGGGTGCCCGACGTCGGGATGGTGATGTTGGTCGTCGGCGCCGCCGTGTTGATCACGCCGGACGCGTTGGCCATCCACCCCTGGACGAGCGCGCCGTTCATGGTGGTCAGGTCCCCGTTGGCGTCGAGCGAGAGCTGGCCGTTGCGGGTGTAGTAGGTCTGGCCGGCCTGCGAGGCGATGAGGAAGCCGTTCCCCTGGATGGCCACGTCGGTCGGGACGTTCGTGTTCTGGATCGGACCCTGCGTCTGCTGGTCGGTGACGGCGCCGACGCGCACGCCGGCCCCGATGGCGAGCGGGTTGACGCCGCCGCTGGTCGCCGTGGGCGCCGAGGCGCCGGCGATCTGCTCGGCCAGCAGGTCGGTGAAGCCGATGGTCTGGGACTTGTAGCCCGTGGTGTTGGCGTTGGCGATGTTGTTGCCGATGACGTCGAGATAGGTCTGGTTGGCCTGGATCCCGGAGGTCGCTGCGATCAGGGACTGCTCCATGGCTGGCGGTGTCCTTTCGGTAGGGTTCGTTCGTCGGTCGTTCGGTTGCGCGGTCGCGCCGTGGTGCGGTCGTGCAGTGGTGCGGTCTTGCGGTTGCGCGGGGGTGCGGTCGCGTGGGAGGCGCTAGCCGGTGCTGGTGCCGGTACTGGTGCTGCCGGAGCCCGACGTGGCGGCTCCCGTCGCCGCGGCGGTGGCGGTGCTCGGCGTGGCGTGGACCTGGGTGATGGCGCTGATCGGCAGGGTGGGGGCCCCCGCTCCGCCGAGCTGCAGCTCCGGAGCCCCGCTGGAGCTCAGCAGCACGCCGGTGACCACGCCCGAGACCGTCCCGGTGCTCCCCTGGCCGGTCACCGTCCTGCCGAGCATGCTGTCGGCGGCGACCACCTGCTCCTCCGACGCCAGGCTGGTCTGCGCCTGCACCGCGGTCAGCTGGGAGATCTCGGTCATGAAGGCGGTGGGGCTGGTCGGGCTGGTGGGGTTCTGGTTCTGGAGCTGGGCCACCAGCAGCTTCAGGAAGGTCTGGCTGTTGTCGAGCTGGTTCAGCGGGTTCGCGCCGGAGCCGGACCCGCTGCCGGGCATCGGCGACGTCTGGCCGATGCCGCTCGTGCTGGGGATGGTCATCTGCTGCCTCCTGGATCTGCCACTGACCGGCCGCTCGCGCGCGCCGTCACAGCCGGATGTCGACGAGTCGCGCCGTACCGGTCCCCGCTGCGGCTCCTGCCGCCACCGGCGGATCGCCGCCCTCCACCCGCCCGGCCGCCGCCGTGCCCGGCCCGCCGCGGCGCTGCCGGTCGGGACGCGCCCATCCCCGGGGGCTGGGGTCCCCGCCCTGGCGCAGCGACACGGACACCTGTCCGCCACCCGCCGCGAGCTGGTCGCGCAGCTGCGGCAGCGTCGCCGACAGGGCCTGGTGCGCCTCGGGGTTGTCGGTGGCGAGGTGCACGGCCAGCGAGGCGCCGGCGACCGTGACCGTCGCCTGGACGGTCCCGAGCCCCTCGGGGTGCAGTGCCAGCGAGAGCTGGTAGGTGCCGTCGGCCGTGGCCCGCAGCGGGGTGACGACGGTGACGACCTGCGCCGCCGGCGACGGGACGGGAGACGGGGCAGGCTGCGCGCCGACGCTCGACGGGGCGGTCGGGACTGTCGGCACGGTCGGCCCTGGCCCGGGCGCTCCTGCCACCACGGGGGCAGCCCCGCCGGGCACCGCCGGCACCGGGGCCGGTGACGTCGAACCGGCACCGCCTGCAGCCGAGCCCGGGCCCCTCCCGGTCCGTCCAGCCGCACCCGCGGCCGACGCGGGGTCCGCACCTCGCCCCGGGGCTGGGCCGGTGCCGGTGCCGGTGCCGATGCCTGTTCCGGTGCCGGTGCCGATGCCTGTTCCGGTGCCGGTGCCGGTACCTGCGGGAGCAACGGAGCCGGTGCCGGCCGCCGTGCCGCTTCCGCCTGCTGCGCTACCTCCGGCCACCGCCGACCCCGCCGTCGGACCGGTGGCCTGAGCGCGGGCGGGTCCGGGATCCGCGGCGCCAGCGCCTCCAGGGCCGCTGCGCGACGGGGCGGCCGAGCCGTCCGGGGTGCCCGCGCTGCTCGCCGCTCCGTCCCCGCGAGCGCCCGTGCCCGAGGCGCCGG
>JAJZYI010000019.1 GCA_021798135.1 Actinomycetes bacterium
GCGTCCGCGCCGCCGCCCCGCCTGCCGGCGCCGCCCGCCGCCGCGGCCAGGCGGCGCAGGTCGCCGGCGATGGCGGGCAGGCCGTACACGCAGGGACCGCACTGCCCGGCGCTCTCGCCGGCGAGGGCGCCGGCGGCGCGCGCGAGCTCGTCGATGCCGCAGGCGCCCGCCGGGTGCACCACCAGGATGCCGGCACCCACGCCGGCACCGAGCGCCCGCAGCGGGCCGGGGGCGAGCGATGTGCCGAGCGCGTCGGGGCCCAACCAGGTCCCGCCCCGGCCGCCGACGAGCACGGCCGCCACGTCGGCGGCCGGGACGGCGGCGGCGATGATCGCCCCGATCGGCGTGCCGAGCTCGACCTCCACCACCCCGGGCCGCTGCACGGCGCCGGACACCGTGACGAGCGTGGTGCCCGGTGCGTCGTCCGTCCCGACCTGGCGGAACCACGCCGCGCCGTGCCTGGCGACGAGGCCGACGTGGGCGAGCGTCTCGGCGTTCTGGACGAGCACCGCGTGCCGGCCGACGGTGAGCGGGACGGACTTGTCGGGCCGGAACGTCGGGAGCGCGGTGCCGCGCCGGAGCCAGCTGACCAGCGCGGACTCCTCGCCGCTCACGAACCGGGCAGGCGGCCGGGCCAGCTCGACGGCGACGGGCGCCAGGCCGGTGCCCTCGCGCTCGGCCGCCGCCGCGGCGACCGCCGCCGCAGTGGCGTCCCGGTCCTCCGGCACGCACACCGTGATCCGGTCCGCTCGGAGCGCGGCGGCGACCAGCTCGGCGCCGTCCAGGACGAGATGGGGAGCGCAGTGCAGGAGCATGCGGTCCTTGGCGCTGTCGGGCTCGCCCTCCATGGCGTTCACCACCAGCCAGGGCCGGCGGCCCGATCGCGCCACGGCGGCGAGCTTGGCGGCGGTCGGGAAGCCGGCGCCGCCGCGCCCGGTCAGCCCGGCGTCGGCGGCGAGCCGTGCCACCAGGTCGGCCCATCCCCGGGCGCGCGGGGGCGGGAGTGCCGGCGGCCCGTGGTGGGCCAGGTGGTCGGCCAGGCGCGCGCTCTGCCGGGCCTGCCAGGCGCCGAGGAGCCGCGCCGTCCCCGACGGCGGAGGTGGGAACCCTGCCGGCACCGGTGTGGTGCCGGTGGCGCCTGGACCGGTGGCCGTGTCGCTGGCGCTGTTGCTGTTGCTGCCGGCGCCGCTGTCGCTGCCGGCGCCGCTGTCGCTGCCGGCGCGGGGCCCGGCCGTGCTGCGGGCGGACGTCACCGGGCAGCGCAGGCCGCCGGCCAGGCGGGCCGGGGAGGCTGCACCTCGGGCCGGGAGAGCCGTGACCGTGGGCATCGGCGGGAGGCCTTTCTGGTCGTTGTTGCTGCGCTGGTCGTTGTTGCTGCGCTGGTCGTTGTTGCTGCGCTGGTCGTTGTTGCTGCGCTGGTCGTTGCTGTTCGTCCGTTCGGTTCGCCGCTCGGCGCTGGTCGAGGGGGCCGCCGGTCCGCCGGTGCGGCGGGGGGAGCGCACCGGCGGACCGGCGAGGGCTGGCGGGCGCGGCGGGGAGGGGGTGGTCGCCGCGCCCGCCAGGGGATCAGGGCGACCGTTCGCCGTGCCTCGACGGCACGGCGACGACACCCGGCGAAGTCGGAACGCCACGATCAGTGCGGGCCACCACGAAGCGGGTCCCCGGCAGCACCGCGGCGGGAACGGTGGCGCCGGCGGCCCGACGCCACCGCGCGGTGGCCACGGCGCGGCCTGTCGCGGCCGCCAGCACGCACGCCACACAGGCGACGACGAGCCAGGCCACCCACGCCTCGCCGCGGTCGGTCCCGATGGCGATGCCGTGGGCCAGAGCCACGGGCCAGCTCAGGTAGCCGAGCCAGTGGACGGCGCGCCACGCGGGCGCAGGGATGCGATGGCGCAGCAGGCTGGTGAGGGCTACGGCCAGCATCATGTCGAAGGCGACCGTCCCGACGCCCACCCATGCCGCCTTGTAGTGGGACGTGAACGGCACGACGACGGCCAGCCAGCCGACGTGGACGTAGCTGTCGAGCACGCTGGTGGCGACGTGCACGGCGAGGAACCCCACGGCCAGCAGCGACACGCGGCGGTGCAGCTCCTGCTGGGCGAAACCGGGCCAGGCCGGTCCCTGCACCCGGCTGGCGGTGAGGGCGCCCAGCCCGACCGTGGCGGTGAAGAGCACGAGGGCCACGATCCCGGTGGCCCTGGTGGCGTACCAGAGGACCGGGCTGGTCACCGGCCGTCTCCGCGGTGCGCGCGGGACGTTCCCGCCGGCCGCCGCGGCCGGTTCCCGGTGGCCGGCGGCCAGCCGGCACGTGTCGGGCCGGCGGTGGCGGCCGCGCCGGTCGGCCCGAGCGCCCGCGGGCCGGGGCGGGCTCCGACGTGCGGGCCAGCGTGCCCGGCATCTGGACCGCTCTCAGGGTCTGGCCAGCCGTTCACGGTGACGACCGCCCCGTCGGCGGCGACGAGGCGGGCCGGTGCTCCGAGCGCCGCCAGGCGGTCGGGGGCGTCCGGCCCCCAGACGACCGCAGCGGTGGTGGCGGCGTTGGCCTCGACGCACGACGCGCCGGCAGCGGACACCAGCCGCCAGTGGCGCGACGCGGGCGTGCCGGTGGCAGGGTCGATGATGTGGTGAACGGGGACGCCGCCGTGGACCCACGAGCGGACCGCCGGGCTGGAGCTGGCGAGGCCGCCGGTGTGGAGAGCCACGACCTGCTCGATGGCGTGCAGCGGACTGGACGAGGTGGGCGCGATGCCGACGGCCCAGCCGTCGTCGGGAGCGGCACCGGCGACGGCCACGTCGCCGCCGACGCTCACGAGCACCCCGCTACCCGTCGCCTCGGCGATACGGGCGGCGGCGCGGTCTGCCACCAGCGCCTTCGCGGTGGCACCGAGGTCGAGCACCGTGCCGCGGGGCACGCTGACGGTCCGCGCCCGGTGGTCCAGCTCGACCTGCCACCACCCCGCCGGCAGCGCGGCCGGGGCCGTGGCCGACGGACGGGGGCCGGTGGCGCCGACGCCGGTGCCCGCCGGGTGGAGGCGGAGGCCGCCCGGCCCGCCACGTCGCTCGCCGCCCTGCCGGGCGCGCCGTGCCGGCAGGCCCGGTGCGCCCCATGTCCCGACGGCAGCAGCCGCGTCGGGACGCAGCCGGGCCGGGACCTGCTCGAAGTCGCGGTCGTAGCCCCAGCGGCAGACGGCCGCGCCCACGGTGGGGTCGACGGCGCCGGCGGTGCGCTCGGCCACCGCCAGGGCGACGGCGACGGCACCGAAGAGCAGGGTGCTCACGCGCACGGGGCGTCCGGCGGCGCGGTGCACCTCCTGGATCTCGCTGTCCTCGCGGAACCGGCTGCAGGCGAAGTCGATGGCGGCGAGCTCGGCGGCGAGGATGCCCAGCGCGTCGTCGGCCGCGGTGCGGTTGGTGACGGCCACGACGGCGGTCGTGCCGATGGCGCGCAGGGTTCGGGTCGCCGCAGGCGCGCCCTGCTCCGGCGCCGCGCCGGCGGCAGCGGTGGCGGGGTGCCGGCGGCGGTCGGCCGTCACAGCCCCGACCCCCCGGAGATGACGGTGGGCGCCCGGTTGGTGGTGCCCGGCGCCACGCCCGTCCCACCGCCGCTCGCACCGGTGCTCCCGGGGATGCCCGACGCGCTGCCGCTCCCGGCTCCGGTGCCGGAAGCGCCCGGAGAGGTGGCGCCCGAGGCCGCACCGGCGCCGGAGGACGCCGACGAGCGCGACGCGGCCGGGTGCTCGTGGGCGGCCACCAGGACCAGCACGACAGAAGCGGCGGCTGCACCGCCGCCGACGACACGGGTGGCGGTGCGCACCGTGCGGGTGGCGGCGAGCCGGCGGTCCGGCGCCCGGCGGGTCGCCGTCACCGGCGGGCTCCTGGCGGGCGCCCGGGAGCAGGGTCGCCGCCCGGTCGCTGCCGCCCGACACGGGCCCCGGGCCTAGCGGCGGGACGGTCCGACGCGTGTGCGTGCTCGGTCACACCAGGAGTATCCGGTGGCAGCCTGTGGTCGCCGTGAAGGAAACCTGTACAGTTCCTGAGACCGGTCGTCGGCGGGGCTGGACCCGGGGGCGAGGCGGCGGGGCTCGACCCGAGATGAGGCGGCGCCGGCGGTCACCGGGGACGGCGCTGGTAGGGTCGCCGCGCGTGGCACCGATCCGCCCGCCAGCGGCGCCTGCCGACGCCCGGCCGTCGCCGGGGGGAGCGGGGTCGCGCACCCGCCGGGCCGACAGGCGCGCCTGGCACGACTGGGGGCGGCTCGACCCGATGTGGTCGATCGTCACCGACCGGGCCAAGCGGGACGGGGGCTGGGACGCAGACCAGTTCTTCGCCAGCGGCCGGGCGACCATCGACGAGCTGTGGCGCGTCGCCGACGGCCTGGGCCTTCCGGCGCACCGCCGGCGGGCCCTTGACCTGGGGTGCGGGCTGGGGCGCCTCACCCGGGCCCTGGCCGTGCACGTCGACGCCGTCCTCGGGCTCGACATCTCGCCGTCGATGATCGAGCAGGCGCAGCGGCTGCACGCTGCCGGGCAGGTGCCGGCCGGGCAGGTGCCGGCCGGGCAGGTGCCGGCCGGGCAGGGCGTCACCTTCGCGGTGCACGACGCCGACGACCTGCGGGGACACCCCGACGGCTCGTTCGACGTGGTCTGCTGCCTCCTCGTGCTGCAGCACCTGCCGTCGGTGCAGGCCATCGAGGGCCACCTCGGCGAGCTCGTCCGCGTGCTGGCCCCCGGGGGCCTGCTCATGCTGCAGCTCACGACCGCGCTGCCCCCGCCGGTGCAGCCCAGGGGCCTGCGGGCGCGCCTGCGCCTGCGTACACGGCTCGGCACCCTCCTGCGGGCCGCCGGCGTCGGGCCCGCCGTGCTGGCGCGTGTCCTCGGGTGGCGACCGCCGATGCCCATGACGGCCATGCCCGACGAACGCGCCCGGGCGGTGCTGGCGGCGTCGGGCGCCCGGGTCGCCTGGGCCTGCCCCCGCGACCTGGGCGGTGGCGAGCGAGACTGCATCTACCTCGTCACGCGCTGAGCAGCGGCGGGGCGCCCGCACCCGCTCCCCGTGGTGGCAGTCACCGACGCCGTTCGCCGCCGAGCGTGGCTGCCCGCTGCCGCAGGTTCAGGCGGCGGGCTTGCGCGCCGTGCCGCGGATGGTGGGCCGCACGAACGGCGGCGCCTTGCGCATGCTCGCCCGCGTCACGTCATCGAGCTTGAGCCCGCTGGCGGCGATGGCCGCCTCCGTCTCGCGGGTGAGGTGGCAGTTGCCGGCGACGCGCCGCCACAGGGGCTCCAGCCGCCGCTGCCAGGCGAGGCGCCGGGGCCGGTCCACCGCGGCGACGTGCTCGATGAACACGAACGTGCCGCCCGGGCGCAGGACGCGGGCCACCTCGGCGAGCACCGCAGCGGGATCGGTCACCGAGCACAGCACCAGGGTCGACAGCACGACGTCGACGCTCGCGTCGGGCAGCGGCAGGTCCTCGCCCCTGGCGTCGAGGACCTCGGTCGCCGGGCGGCCGGCGGCGACCCGGCGCAGGCGGGCCCGCATGTGCCGGTCGGGCTCGCACAGCACCAGGCGGTCGACGGGCTCCGGGTACAGCCTGACGTTCCGGCCGGTGCCTGCTCCGATCTCCAGGACGGTCCCCGCCACGTCGGCGAGCAGCTGCCGGCGCCACTCGAGCAGGCCGGCCTCCTCCACGCCGCGCATGACGCGGTCGTAGACGGCGGCGACGATCCCGGTCATCGCTGGGTGGGGCCGCTCGCCGCCCCGGCGCCGGCCGCCGTGCCCGTCGGACCTGCATGGTCGGTCATGGCGCCATGGTGCCCCAGGCCGGCCAGCAGGTCCACCGCGGCCGTGGGCCGCCGGTGTGCGGGCAGCGGGGCCGGGGCGGCACCGCCGCCCTGCGCGGAACGGCTCCGGCAGGCCGCCAACGGGAGGGCACCGGGCCGGAGGGCACCGGGCGGGAGGGCACCGGGCCGGAGGGTGCAGGCCCACCGTCCGGCCCGGTGCTCCCCGGGGACGTCAATCGTGCGAGAAGCGCACCTCCGGCAGGACCTTCCGCAGCCATGCCGGCGACCACCACGCCGCCCGGCCCGTCAGGCGCAGCAGCACGGGCAGCAGCAGGAGCCGCACGAGGGCGGCGTCGACGAGGACGGCGACGCCGAGCACCACTCCCATCTCCTTGGGCGGCAGCGGCCCCGACAGGGCGAAGGTGAAGAAGACCGCGACCATGATGGCCGCCGCGGCGAAGATCACCCGGCCCGAGTGGGCCAGGCCGCCGACCATGGCGTCGTGCGCGTCCCCGGTGCGCTCCCAGTGCTCCTTCGCCGAGGACAGCAGGAACACCGTGTAGTCCATGGCGATGGCGAAGATCATGGCGAAGAAGAAGACGGGTCCCCACGCGTCCAGGAAGCCCTGGGGGGTGAAGCCGAGGAGGCTGTGCAGGTCGCCGTTCTGGAACACCAGCCGTGCCACGCCGAACGCCGCGCCGGCGGTCAGCAGGTTGGTGAGCACCCCGAGCGCGGCGACCAGCGGTGCCTGCAGCGCGACCAGCAGCAGCACGAAGCCGAGCACCAGCACCAGGCCGATCACCAGCGGCGTTCGCGACGCCAGCACGGCTTGCAGGTCGTGGTTCTCGGCGGCGGCACCGCCCACCAGCGTCCCGGCAGGCAGGTCGTGGCGGAGGCGGTCGATGGTGGCACCGACGGCCCGGCTGGAGGGCTGCGCGGTGGGCACCGCCTGGACGAGGGCCACCGGCGCCCCCGGTGCGGTCAGGGCGGGCATGACCCCGGCGATGCCCGGGTCGTGGCGGAGGACGGAGACGGTGGACGCGGTCTCCGCCACCGGCGTCACGACCTGCAGCTCGCCCGGCGCGCCGGGCCCGAAGGCCTTCTGCACCATGGCGTAACCCTGGCGGACCTGGGAGCTCGCCGGGACGACGTCGATGGAGGGCATGGACGTGCGCAGCCCGATGACCGGCGAGGCCAGGGCCAGCAGCGCCACGAGAGCGACGAGCCCGAAGGCGACCGGGCGACGGCGCAGCCGCTCGGCCCACGCCTCGAAGCGCCGCGACCGGTGCTCGCCGCCGTGGACCCAGGGCAGTGCCAGGGAGTCCAGCCGGTCACCGAGCTTGCCGAGGATCGCCGGCAGCAGCGTGAGCGTCGCGCCCAGCACGAAGACGACGGCGAGCATGATGCCGATGGCCATCGACCGGAACGCCGGTGAGGGCACGACCAGGACCGTGGACAGGCTGACCAGGACCGTCAAGCCCGAGAAGAAGACCGCCTTGCCGGCGCTGCCGATGGTCTCCGCCACGGCGTCGGCCACCTGCAGGTGGTGGCCGAACCTGGCGGCCCGGTAGCGGGCCAGGATGAACAGGGCGTAGTCGATGCCGAGCGCCAGGGCGAACATGAGCGCGAAGTTCATCGCCCAGATCGACACCGGGAACAGGTGGGTCAGGATCGTCAGCATCCCCGCCGCGCTGAGCAGGCCGACCATGGTGAGCACGAGGGGCAGCCCGGCGGCGACCAGCGAGCCGAAGGCCACCACCAGGATCGCCAGCGTGACCGGCCACGACAGGACCTCGGAGCGGAGCATGGCCGACCGGTTGGCGGCGTTGAAGTCGGCCCACAGGGCCGATGCGCCGGTGACGTGCACCGTCACGCCGTCCCGGCCGAGCTTGGCGAGCGGCCCCTGCAGGGCGTCGGCGGCGCGCACCATGCGGTTCGGCCCTGCCGCGGCGCCCCCGATCACCACGCCCACACGCCCGTCGGCGGACAGCGTCTCGCCGGGCGCGGGCGGGACGACGGTGGAGATCCGGTGATCGGCGCGCAGCGTGCGCTCCACGTCGGCCAGCACCGACGGCCCCGCTCCGCGGTCGAGGGGTTGGCTCCCGGCCACCACGACCTCGACGGCCGTGCTCGACAGGCCGTGGAAGTAGCGGTTGACCATCTGGCGGGCCTGGACGGACTGCGACCCGTTGGCCTGCCATCCGGCCCCGCTCAGCGCCGACTCCACCCGGACGGCGAACACGCCGAGGGTGACGATCACCACCAGCCAGGCCAGCGCCACGTGGCGCCGGTGCGTGGCGGCCCACCGCCCGAGGCGGGCGAACACGCCCTCGGGTCGCGAGCTCGGTGGCGCCACCGGCATGCCCGCCGGGCGTGTCGGGGTGAGGGCGGTCGTCATCAGTGCCTCCCAGGTCGGTCGAGCCGGGCGCTGCCGGCGGCCAGCCCCGGCAAACCCGGGGGGGTATTGCCACTATACGGGTAGGGGTATGTTGCCGTCCAGTCGGATCACCGCCGGCGGGGCGGGCAACCGGTGTGCCCACGGGCAACGCCGCAGGTCCAGGGGTGGTTCGCCGGGCAGGTCCCGACCGTGCCGCCGCCCTCGGGCACCGGTGGCCCGTCCTTCGTCGCACGGGCCTGTGGTGCCGGCGGAGCGCGTGCCGGCGCCAGCACCGGACCTGGCGGCGTGCGGGCGCCCGAGCGCCGGGCGTCTGCCGCGGGGCCGGCGGCCCGTCGGCGGGGTGGGCGCGCGGGAGCGTGCCGGCGGGGGGCGTGGGCGACGGTCCGGGCGCGCGGGAGCGTGCTGGGGTGCCGGTCCGGGCGCGCGGGAGCGTGCTGGGGTGCCGGTCCGGGCGCGCGGGAGCGTGCTGGGGTGCCGGTCCGGGCGCGCGGGAGCGTGCTGGGGTGCCGGTGTGGGTGAGCTGGTCCGAGAGCCCGGCGTCGGGGCGGGGCTCAGGCGATGCGGGTGAAGAGCTTCTCCAGGTCCTCGACCCGGTACCCCGCCGCCTCGGCGTCGTCGGGGTTCTGCGCGCACCAGGTCAGGCCGGCGGCCACCAGGCGGAAGCCCGCCTGCTCGACGGCGCGGTTGGCCGCCGCCAGCTGGGTCAGGACGGCCTTGCAGTCGGCGCCTTCGGTCAGCAGCCTCTGGACGGCACGGACCTGGCCCTCGGCGCGGCGGAGCCGGACGAGCACCTCGGCGGTGACTTCATCGGGCAGTCGCGACGTGACCGGTGTCGGCGGCGTCGCCGGTGACGGGACCATGGGAACCTCCCCTTCGGTGCCGTCAGTGTACCCGCGGAGCGGCGCGGGCAGTACCCCGGGAGGTATATGGGCGGGTTGGGTCGGCGGGCGCTGGCGGGCACGCCGGTCCCTGCCGGCGCAGCGCAGCGCTGACCGGTGTTGCCTGGCGGGGAGCGATGCCGTGCCTGGCGGGGAGCGATGCGGTGCTCGGCGGGGAGCGATGCCGTGCCTGGCGGGGAGCGATGCGGTGCTCGGCGGGGAGCGATGCCGTGCCTGGCGGGGAGCGATGCCGTGCCCGGCGGGAAGCGAAGCCGTGCCCGGCCGGTTGTCCCTGCCATGGAACCGACTGATGTCCTCGGCGACCGACCGGCTCCGGGCCCGCCGCCCGGCGAGGTGGTCGTGTACTGGCGCCCGGGCTGCCCCTGGTGCGCGCTGCTCCGGCGGCGGCTCCGGCGGGCCGGCCTGGCCGCACGCGAGGTGAACATCTGGGAGGACCCGGCCGCGGCGGCGCGCGTCCGGTCCATCACCGGCGGCGACGAGACGGTCCCGACCGTCGTGGTCGGTGACCTGGCCATGGTCAACCCGTCCCTCGGCGACATCCGCCGTGCCCTCGGCGAGCGTTCCGCCCACCTGCGCCCGTGAGGTGACGTGAGGTGCGCCGCTGGCAGCGGTGCCGCCCGGCTGCGCCGGTGGCGTGAGGTGTGCCGCCGGCCCGCGGGTGCCCGCCGGGCTCGGTGCTCGGCGGGGTGCAGCCGGTCACTCGAGGGGTGCCGCCCGGCTGCATTGCGCCGCGGTCAGGACGGTCGGAGCTCCTGCACGGCCGACACCACCGTCCCGTCGTGCTCGCCGCCCACGAGCCACGCCGTGCCGCCGACCACGGTGCTCCCGGCGTAAGCGACGGCCTCGGGGAGGGTGCCCGCCGGCGTGAACCGGGTGCCCGACGGGTCGAAGGCCAGGACGGCGGCGCTGCTGGCCGTCGCGGTGCCGGCGACGGTGTCCCCGCCGGCCACGAACACCCGACCCCCGAGCACGACGGCCGAGGCGCCCTCCAGAGGTTCGGGCAGGGAGCCGACGATCGTGGCCGTCCGAGTTGCGAGGTCGATGCGCTGCACCGTGGCCACGGGCTGGCCGGACCCGGAGCCGCCGACGGCCATGCCGCCGAACACGTAGACCGAGGACCCGAGCGCGGCCACGGCGGCGTACCGGACCGGCACGGGCAGCGTGGCGACGGTGGTGAACGACGTGCCGTCGGTCGTGGCCAGCACGGCGGGGTCTGCCACCGAGCCGTCGTAGCCGCCGACGACGACCGTCGTCGCGCCCACGGTGACGGCGGTGGTGTCGGAGCGGGGCTGGGGGAGCTGGCCGAGGACGCTCCCGCTCCCGCCGCCGGCCGGGACGCCCTCCACCGTCGCCACGGTGGCGCTCGTGCCACCGCCGAGGACGACGTCGTTCCCGCCGATGACGGCGCCGGCGCCGTCGTGCACGGCCGACGGCAGCGTGCCGATGGTCGTCAGCGCACCGGTGGCGAGGTCGAGCCGGAAGGCGCCGTCGGCCGACGTGTCGGACGCCGTCAGGCCGCCGAGGATGGCGAGCGCGCCGTTCCCGTCGGGGAGGACGACCATCCGGCTGAGCGGGTTCGCCAGCTGCCATCCCGGCGTGGTGGCGCTCACCGTCGCCGGGCCCGTCGACGCTCCCCGAGTGGTGGCTTTCGCGGCGCCAGGACGGGCACCGTCGCTGCTGGCGCTCGCGCTGCTCCCTCGCGCGGCCGTCCCGCACGCGCCGGTGGCGACGGCCACGGCGGCGAGGAGCGCGGCACCTCGCCGGTGCACGGTCACGTCGCCTGGCTGCCGGTGCCGGCCGGCCGGCGGTGGCCCGGCAGCCGCCGCCGGAGCCGGCCGTACAGGAACGGCAGCAAGTGCAGGGCCACCGCCCCGGGCACGGCGGAGAGCAGCCCTGCTCGGTAGACGTCGCCGCAGCACCGGCGGGCATGCGGCCCGTCGCCGGCGAGGGCGAAGGCCACGGCGAAGCGCAGGTGGTGCCAGGCGCGGAGCCGCCGTGCCGGGCGCCGCGGCAGGGTGGACACGGCCCGCGCCACCATGGTCATGGCCGTCTCGTAGACGCGCACCAGGTCCTTGCTGTAGCTGTCGCCCCGGTTCACGTACGACACCAGGGGCGCGTCGATCTTCACGATCCGGCCCCGGCTCGCCAGCCGGCGCCACATGTCCCAGTCTTCGACGCCGTCGATCGAGGGGTCGAAGCCCCCGACGGCGCGAACGGCGTCCGTCCGGGCCAGGACGGTCGACGTCTGGAAGCGGTTGAGGACCATCAGGTCGCGCTCGCTCACCGTCGACACCGGCCCGGCCGGAGCGTCGTCGTCGCCCGTGGCGGCGGCGTCGCTGCGGCGGACCCAGTCGCTGGCCACGACCACGACGCCCGGGCCGGCCAGGGCCAGCTGCCGGTCGAGCTTGCCCTGGTGCCAGACGTCGTCGGCGTCGAGGAAGGCGATCCATCCGCCCCGGCAGGCCGCGATGCCCGTGTTGCGGGCCCCTGACGGCCCCGACTGGGGCTGCCGGAGGATGCGGACGGCGGGGCCGCCGCCGTCCCCGACGCCGGGTCGGCTGGCGGGGCTGGCGGGGCTGGCGGGGCTGGCGGGGCTGGCGGGGCTGGCGGGGCTGGCGGGGCTGGCGGGGCTGGCGGGACTGGCGGGGCTGGCGGGGCTGCCCGCACGGCCTGGCACGCTGGCCGCAGCATCGTGCTCGCTGCCCGGTGCGGCCGGCGGCGCGACGCCGGCGTGTGGGCCCGGCCCGACCTCCTCGGTGACCGGCACGCCGAGCGCGGCGGCGGTCGAGCGCGCCACGGACGCGGTCTCGTCGACCGACCCGTCGTCGACGACGATCACCTCGAGGGGGACGGGACGCTGGGTCAGCGCCGACACGAGGGCGTCGGCGAGGGTCTCGGCGGCGTTGTGCGCGGGGACGACGACCGACACGTCCGCGACCGGGCTGGCGGCGCCGCCGGTGGTGCCCGCTCCGGCGGAGCGTTCCCGTGCCCGGTCGCCCACCGTGGCCGGCCCGGCCGCGTGCGGTTCGCCGTCGGCCGGGGAGCGCCGGCCGGCTGTCGGCATCTCCGTCATCGGAGCGTGGCGCGACCGTCGTGACGTGCGGGCAGCGGGACCTGCGGGGGCGTTCCGGCCGCGACGGCGCCGTGCCGGCCGCTGCGCCGCAGCGACAGGGCGGCGTGGGCGACCTGCCGGTCGTCGAGCGGGATCGCGTGCCCGCCGATGTGCTGGACCTGCTCGTGGCCGCGCCCGACGATCAGCACGACGTCGCCGGGCTCGGCGGCCTCGACCGCCATGGCGATGGCCCGGCGACGGTCCGGCTCGACGGCGACGTCGGCGCCGGGCACCTCCACCGTCCCCAGCCTGAGCTGCTCGATGATCGACCAGGGATCCTCCGATCCCGGGCTGTCGGTGGTCAGCACCACGGGGCCAGCGCTGGCCGCCACCGCGCCGGTCCTGGGGCGCTTGAAGCGGTCCCGGCCACCCCTGGCGCCCACCACCACGCGAACCCTCCCCCCCGGCGCGGCGCAGCGCCGGGCCGTGGCGACGAGCGAGGCGAGCGCCTCTGGCGTGTGGGCGTAGTCCACGACGACCAGGAAGGGCTGGCCCTCGTCGACGAGCTCGAACCGGCCGGGCGGCCGGGGGCAGGCGGCCAGGGCCTCCACGATCGTGGCGCCCGGCACGCCGATCTCGCGGGCGGCCAGGTACGCCCCGGCGACGTTGGGCCCGTTGACCGCGCCGACCATCTGGGTCGGGATGGTGACGGTGCCGTGCGCCCCGGTCAGGCGGACGACGCTGCCGGCCAGCCCGCGGTCCTCCACCTCGTAGCGGACCTGGGCGTCGGGTCCCGCGCCGAACGTGACCACGGGTACCCGCGCCTGGTGGGCCAGGCGCTGTCCCCACGGGCTGTCCACGCACACCAGCGCGGTGCGGCACCGCCCGGGCTCGAACAGCCGCGCCTTCGAGGCCCAGTACTGCTCCAGGGTGCCGTGGTAGTCGAGGTGCTCGGTGTCGAGGTTGGTGAAGAGGCCGACGGCGAACTCCGTGCCGTCGACCCGGTACTGGTCGAGCGCGTGCGACGACACCTCCATGGCGACGGCCTCCACACCCGCCTGCACCATGCGGAAGAGGTGCCGCTGGAGCTCCGTCGGCGTCGGCGTGGTCATGGTGGCCGGCTCGGTCTGGCGCCCGACCCGCGTGGCGATCGTGCCGATCTGGCCTGCGGGCCGGCCCGTGGCCTCGATGGCCGCCCGGACCAGCTCGCAGGTGGTCGTCTTGCCGTTGGTCCCCGTGACGCCGACGACGGCGAGCCGGCGCGACGGGTGGTCGTAGAAGGCGGCGGCCAGCGGCCCCACGGCCGCCGAGGTGTTGGGCACCACGAGCTGCGGGATGGCGGCGGCCTGCCGGTGCTCGGCCACGACGGCAGCGGCCCCCTGGGCGACGGCGTCGGCGACGAAGCGGTGGCCGTCGGCCTGCGCGCCGCGGCGCGCGACGAACAGCCAGCCCGGCCGCACCTGCCGGCTGTCCTCGGTGATCCCGGTGACGGTGGCATCGCCGGCCTGCTCCAGGAGGTCGACGTGGCCGGCGAGCTCGGACAGCCGGTGCACGACGTCGCCGTCCTCGGCGCGCAGGGGCTCGGACGCGCCCGCCGTCACGGTCGTCGCCCGGATCCCATCGGGACCGACTGTCGCCGGTCGACCTGACGGCACGATGACGGGCCCCGCCGCCGCACGCGTGCCGCCGCGCCGCCGCGCCGGCACGCCGTCCGGGCCGTCATCGTCTCCATCCCCGCAGCATTGCCGACGCGGGGCCCCGTGTCGACGCAGCCCCGGACCGCACTGCCGGGCCGGCGGCGCACGAGGCCCGGTGCGGCCCCAGGGGTGGTCGTGATGCCGCCCTGGGCGGTCGCACGGGGCGAGCCCGGCGCTGCGGCCACGTGCAGCGCCGGATCGGGCCCTGCGGGGAGCGGACCGGCGGGGCCGTGCCCTGCGGGCGCTGGAGACGCCGGGACCGGCGGGGCCGAGGCGGGGTCAGCCACGGCGGAACACGTCCGGCGCCGCGTCGTCGAGGGCCAGCTGCAGCCGCGGCTCGAGCGAGCGGTGGCCGCCTGCGGTGCGGCGGATGGCGGTGCCGATGGCGAGCACCTCCACGGCGTGCACCAGCATGGAGTTGAACGGCTGCTCGCCGAACGAGACGTCGACGACGCCGTCGGCGCCCTGCGCGCGGGCCTCGGCCTCCATGCGGGCCATGGCGATCTCCCGGGCCTGGTACAGCGCCGCCGTCTGCTCCTGCAGCTCCAGGTTGTCGCGGCTCAGGCCAAGGCCCTGGCCGACGCTGCGGGCGGGGAACGCGACCACTGCGGCGCCTGCCGCGATGCCGGCGGGCTCGTAGCCGGCGCGGACCAGCAGGTGGAAGTCCCGGGCCGACAGGGTCGTGCCGAACGGTCGGCGGCCAGCCGGGACGTGGCCGGACCGCTGGCCGGGGTGCGCACGGCCGCGGCCCTCGGCGTGGTCACCCGGGCGCGGCACGCCGGGGGCACCCGCCCCGGCGGTGCCGGGGCGGACCTCTGGCCCGGCACCGCCGGGGCGTTGCTGGCGGCGCACGGCGGTGCCGAGGAGCGAGCAGGTGAGCACGTTGCCCGGGCGCCGGGCGAGGGACAGCTGGACGGCCACCACGCCCTCCGCCGAGCGGGTGACCACCTCGCGCTCGATCGCGGCCCGCGCCGTGCCGAGCGCCCCGGTGATGGCGGCGGCCCACGCGTCGGACCCGCCGGGAGCGGAGGCGACCTGCGGGTTCCAGCTCGCCGCGCCCGCGCCGGACACGAGGTCGACGGGCTCGTAGCCGACCTCGTCGAGCAGGACCAGCTCGCCGACGAGCAGGTCCGACACGAACACGCCGGGCTCGGGGGCGTGCCTGGTCGCCAGCTGGGCGACGGCAGCGCGCATGTGGTCGGCCGGCGACCCGGCGGCGCCGTTCGGCGTTTCGGTGCTCATGGTCGCAGGGGAACCACCGGACGTGGCGCAGCAGGTGCTTGCCGGGGCCCGAAGCGCCGGACGGCGGTGCCGATGGCCACCGCGCTCTGGATCCAGCCCTCCCCCCACGACGGGAGCCGGCGGTCGGTCCAGTCGGTGTGGACGACGCCCTGACCGTGGTGGCGGGCGGCCTCGCGGACCGCCGCCCGGGCCCGGTCGCGGGCGACGTCGATCGCCTGGGGGATCTGGTCGATCGTGCCGGGCGCCAGCAGGTCGCCGCGCGTCCGGCAGTTCGGGCGCACGTAGCAGGCGCCGACGCCGGTCACCAGCCGGGCCGGGGCGAGCCCCATGGCCACCAGCCGCTCGACGTGGGTGCCGCTCGCGTTGGTGGTGAACGGCTCGGAGGGGACCGGCGACCCGGGCAGGGCCACCGCGGTCCCGGTCGCCCTGAACGTCCAGGTCGACCAGCCGCCGACCAGGTCGCCGACGTCCACGCGCACCCCGATCACGCCGTGGGCGCCGAGCGCCTTCGCCTCCTCGACCAGGCGGGCGACGGCGGTGGCGAACCCGGACCCGACCGACGACGCGTAGCCGGCGTCCTCGGCGTTGAACCCCCAGTGCTCGGCGGCGGCGCCCATCATGTGGACGCAGGGGTAGCTCGTGTACGAGCCGCCGGCCGGGCCACCTCCCCAGCCGGCCATGGCGGAGGGGCCCCCGCCGAAGCCGGCGCTGCCGGCGACCGAGGACACGACCTGCAGCACGATCGTGCCGAGCACCATGCCCACGGGCTCGAGGCCCAGCCGGCGCACCGCGGCGGCCTCGGCGACGCTCAGGGCGCTGGTGCGCGGTCGCGGCCCGCCGCCGGCAGCGTCCGGCACCGCCGGCGGCGTCGTCGCCGTCATCGGTCCATGGACACCACCGGCACGGGCGGCGGCACGACGTGGTCGGGCCGCAGGGACCGCACCCCGGTGCCGATGGCCAGGAACTCGATGGTGTGGCTGCCCCACATGTGCGACTTCTCGACCAGCTGCACGCCGACGACGCCCTCGGCGCGCAGCCGCTGGGCCTCGTCCTCCATCCGGGTCATGGCCCGCTCGCGCGCGTCGTAGAGGGCCTGGGTGAAGTTGGGCAGCTCCGTCGCCCGGCCGGTGGTGGCCAGGGCGTTGCCGATGCTGCGATGGGCGACGTGGTACACGCAGGTGCCCAGGACCAGGCCGAGCGGGGCGAACCCGGCCTGGAGCAGGGTCCAGAAGTCCTGTCCGGACAGGTCGGAGGTGAACGGCTTGCCCTCGGCGTTGCGCCACGACGAGCCGTCGCGAGCGCGCACCGCCGTCCCGATGGCGATGAACTCGGCCGTGCTCTTGCCCCACTCGTAGTAGTTGACGTCCAGCCGCACGCCGACGACGCCGTCGGCGCCGAGCACCTCGGCCTCCTCCTCCATCCGGGTCATGGCCAGCTCGCGGGCCGTGTACATCGCCTGCGTGAGCTTGTCGAGCTCGGTGGACCGGCTCCACCGGCGGGTCTGCAGGCCGATCTGGTAGATCGAGCTGCCCATCACCAGCCCCAGCGGCTCGAAGCCCGCCTCCTCGACCAGCAGGAACTCGTTGACCGACAGGTCGGACGTGAAGAGGGGAGCGCCGCTGGCGCCGGTCTCGTGCAGCCGCCGGAGCGCGTCCGCAGGGACGCCCGCCGGCGGGCCCGTGACCGGCGCGGTGCCGGGAGCGTCCCCCGCCACGCCTGCCGGGGTGGGCTCGGCCCCGCCAGTGCCGGTCATGGCGCCACCGTCCTTTCCGAGCGCGCGTGCGCTGTGCTGTGGGGGCGCGCGTGCGCTGTGCTGTGGGGGCGCGCGTGCGCTGTGCTGTGGGGGCGCGCGTGCGCTGTGCTGTGGGGGCGCGCGTGCGCTGTGCTGTGGGGGCGCGCGTGCGCTGTGCTGTGGGGGCGCGCGTGCCGGCGACGGCCCGCAGCGGCTGACCCCGACCGTCCTGCGGGAGCGGCCGGGGTCACGTGAGCAGCCCGCTCAGGGCGTCGCGAGCCTGCGCCGACGCGGCTGCCCGGTCGGCGAGGGCGCCGACCAGCGCCTCGACCCACTGGGCGGTCGTGACGGGCCGGGTCGACACCACGATGCCGCGCACGGGCCGGGCGACGGTGCACCGGACCCCCGACGGCGTGCGCTCGGCGCGCAGCACCACGCCGTCGCCGGCGTCGGTGAGGTCGACCTCCATGCCGACGACCGCCGGCTCGCGGCGGCGCAGGCCGTGCCCGCGCCGGTCCAGCCGGACTCGCTCGCCCAGCGCGTCTGCGAGCTTGGCGGCGAGCACGGCGAAGAACGTGTCGGTGTCGGCGGCGTCGGCTCGGAGCTGCGCCGACAGCAGCTCCACGTCGAGCCCGGTGCCGCCCTCGCCGGTCACCGCAGGCACCGCTGCGTCGTCGTCCCCTGGGGTCTGCTCCATCGCGCTCCCGTCGCCACCGTCGCCGGCAGGTAGTCTACGGACCGGCCGGGCCGCGCGGGTGGCCGCCTCCCCCGGCCGGCCACGAGGACGACCGCAACCTGGACGACGAGGAGGACCCCGATGGCCGTCGCGGACGTGAGACCATCGCGCCGGGACCAGACCCGCATGGCGATCGGCATCGCCATCGCCGGCGTGATCGGCACCGTGATGGCGGGCGTCGTCGGCCCGATCATCCTGGCCATCCTGGTGGGCAAGATCTGGGGGCACTGAGGTGGCAACCGCCCGGGGGCACTGAGGCGGCAGCCGCCCGGGCGGTGAACGCCCGGGGAGGTGGCGGTCGCCGCGACGGCGGTGCTGTGGCCGACCCGCTCACGGCTGCGCGGGCACCGTCCGGCGGTATGCTCGCCCGGTGAGCACGCGGCCGGCGCCCGACGGGTTCCACCCACCGGTAGAGGAGTACCTCGAGGCGATCCGATCGCTCGCCGAGGAGGGCAAGCCCGTCATCCAGGCCCGCATCGCCGAGCGTCTCGGCCGCTCTGCGCCGTCGGTGTCGGAGATGCTCGACCGCCTGGCAGCCGACGGCTACGTCAGCCGCGCCGGCCGGCGGATCGAGCTCACGGGGCCGGGCGAGGCGCTGGCCGACAGCGTGATCCGCAAGCACCGGCTGGCCGAGCGCCTGCTGGTCGACGTCATCGGCCTCCCCTGGCACAAGGCCCACGTCGAGGCCGGCCGATGGGAGCACGTCATCTCGGACGAGGTCGAGGAGCGCCTGGTGGCGCTGCTCGGCAACCCGACCACGTGCCCGCACGGCAACCCGATCCCCGGTGCGCCCGGGCAGGCCGGAGCGCAGGCGTGCCTGGCGGACGTGGCGCCCGGTTCCCGGGTGCGCCTGGAGCGGATCACCGAGGAGCTCGAGCTCGACCTGGCGTCGCTCACCTATCTCGGCGAGCACGGGCTGGTGCCCGGGCGCGAGGTCGTGGTCCGGGACCGCGCGCCCGACGGCACCGCCACCGTGGAGCGCGACGGTTCCGCCATCGCGCTCGGCCCGGGGCTCTGCCGCCACATCTTCGTCGCCACGAGCTGAAGCCGGCCGGCTGCCCGGCGACGGCGGTCGCCTGGCGGTACCCGGCCCGCCACGCCCCGTCCGTCGCCACGAGCTGAAGCCAGTCGGGGCCCGGCCAGCCGCCGGGATGTCGGGGGCAGGTCGGGTGCCGCGGGCCCGGCTCGGGACGTCGGGGGCAGGTCGGGTGCCGCGGGCCCGGCTCAGGACGTCGGCGTCGCGGTGGCGTCCGCTTCTGCGGGCGGTGCCGGGCGCCTCGGCACCGGTGGCCACTGGTCGGCGGTGCCGACGGGGAGCCGCCCGGCCTTCGCCCAACGATCCAACAAGGTTCGGACCCCGGCGGCGGCGGCGGTGGCGGCGGCGGCACCGGTCAGGAGGCGGCGTGCTCGCATCGGGCCGAGCGTAGCCCCGGGTCGCCAGCCCTGGTGCGGGGCGTGACGCCGCCGCTCGGGAGCCCGGCGGGGACCGCGGCGCCGGCTGGGTGTCCGCGCGGAACGGGCTTCACTTCCCCGCGGTCCCGGCCGATGACCACGCTGTGAGGTCTTCGCGGGGGAGCACCGATCGCCGTCGGCCGTGGCTGCGGGCACGGCGGCGTCCCGCGGGCCGTGCCGTCCGGCGCCGGGCCCGTCCCGTCGACGTCCTGTCCGTCGGCCTGCTCGTGGTGGGCATCGCCGGCGCGTGCACGGTCGGCCTGGCGTGGCGCGACGCCGTCCGGGCGCAGGACAACCGGACCGTCGACGTGCGGGTGGCCGGCGTGCGCGCGTCGCTCGCCCAGGCCCTCGCCCACGACACCGACCTGGCCGGCGCGGCGGGGGCCCTGGCCACGGCCGATCCCGGCATCACCAACGGCCAGTTCTCGAGCTGGTTCGGGCGTGCCGGCGGGCCCGTGCAGTACGGCGACGTGGTGGCGCTGGCCTACGTGTCGCGGGTCCCGGCCGCGTCCCTGCCGGCCGAGGCTCGCCGGATCGCCTCGGACCCGCCGTTCGGCCTCGGCAACGGCACGTTCCAGCTCGTGCCGCCGGGGGCCCGCCCGCAGTACTGCCTGCTCACCCTCGGGCTCACCCAGCTCCCGCCGGCCGTGGAGGCGCACTCCGCCGCCGTGCTGCAGGCCCTGGTGGCGTTCTCGGGCTTCCTCCGACCGGGCCTCGACCAGTGCGCCGCCCCCGCGAGCGGGCTGCTGACCAGCTCGAGCGCCGCCGGCGTGGCCGAGATGGGACCGCTCAGCGAGATGCTGGCGCTCACCGGGTCGGCCCGGGCGCAGGCCGCCAAGGCGGTGAAGACCCTGTTCGGCGCCCTGTCGCCGTACTTCATGGTGCGGCCCGTCTACGCCACCGGCACCGCTCCGCCGAGCCCTGCGACACGAGCCGAGTCCGTCGAGGGCTGGGTCCTGGAGATCGTCGACGCCGTCCCGCTGCTCGCCCCGGTCGTCGCCAGCATGCACGGCCTCGCCCTCACCCTCAGCTACCAGAACACGACGGGCACGCCCGTCACGCTGGCGCAGGCGGGCACGCCCGTCGGGCCGTCGGTCACGCAGACGGTCACCCTGGGTTCCGGCGGCCGCTGGATCGCGGAGATCACCGTGCCGGCGCCGTCCGCGCTCACCCCGGACGAGCAGGGGGCCATCGTGCTGGCCGGCACCCTGGTGCTGGTCCTCCTCCTCTTCTCCCTCGTCCAGGTCCTGGCGACGTCGCGGGCGCGGGCGCTCGAGCTCGTGGAGCAGACCGCCGGCGAGCTGGTGCACCAGTCGCGCCACGACGGCCTGACCGGCCTGGCGAACCGGGCGATGGTGCTCGAGGAGATCGACCAGGCACTCGCCCGCGGCCGGGCCGGCCAGGCCAGCGCGCTGGCCGTCCTCGTCATCGACCTGGACGGCTTCAAGGACGTGAACGACGCCTTCGGCCACAGCGTCGGCGACGAGCTGCTGCAGGCCGTCGCCGGCCGGCTGGTGGAGATGGTCGGCGTGTCGACCACGGTCGGGCGCATCGGCGGGGACGAGTTCGTCATCGTCGTCGACGGCAGCCCGGTCGACGACCCGGAGCAGCTGGCCCGGTCGGTCCTGGGCTCGCTCTCCCTGCCCGTCCGCCTCCCGAGCGTGCCCGGCTCCATCCCCTCCGGGGCCAGCATCGGCGTGGCCATGGGCCTGCGGGCCTCGGCACGCGACCTGCTGCGCGATGCCGACATCGCGCTGTACGAGGCCAAGGCCAGTGGCAAGAACCGCTACGCGGTCTTCCGGCCCGAGATGCGCACGGCCGTCGTCAACCGCTTCGACCTCGAGGCCGAGCTGCGGACGGCCATGCGCGCCAACCAGTTCTTCCTCGTCTACCAGCCGACGTTCGACCTCGAGGGCATGGGGGTGACCGGCGTCGAGGCCCTGCTCCGCTGGCACCACCCCACCCGCGGGATCGTGCCGCCGGTGGAGTTCATCCCGGTGCTCGAGTCGTCCGGCATGATCGTGGACGTCGGGCGCTGGGTCCTGGCCGAGGCGTGCCGCCAGGTCCGCCAGTGGCACAACCAGGGCTACCCGGTCAGCGTGGCCGTCAACGTGTCCGGGCGCCAGTTCGAGGGCGGCAACCTGGTCAACGACGTGCGCAGCGCCCTGGCCCGCTCGGGCCTCGACCCGCACAAGCTGGTGGTGGAGATCACCGAGACCGTGCTCATGCGCGACCCGGCGGCCATCGCCGAGCGCCTGCGCCAGCTGAAGGCCCTCGGGGTGCGCATCGCCATCGACGACTTCGGGACCGGGTACTCGTCGATGGCGTACCTGCAGCAGTTCCCCGTCGACGTGCTCAAGATCGACCGCAGCTTCGTGACGGGCATGGTCGAGTCGGCCGAAGGCGGCGCCCTCGTCCGGGCCCTGGTCCAGCTGGGCAAGGCGCTGGGCCTGACGACGCTGGCCGAGGGCATCGAGGACGAGATCCAGCTCTACCGCCTCCGGGCCGAGAAGTGCGACGCCGGCCAGGGCTTCCTGTTCGCCAAGCCGCTGCCGCCGTCGGAGGCGGTCCAGTTCATGGCCGACCGCCGCGCCGCGCTCGCCGAGGCCGTGCCCGCTCCCGGTGGTGCCACCGAGGCCTGAGCGCTCCCGACGGCCCTGACCGCGGCCCGGCCGGAGGGTCACCGCCGCGGGCCGCCGGCCGCGGCGGGCGCCGGCTCTCCCTGACGTGCGCCGGGCCCGGCACGCCGGCCCGCCCGCTCGCTGCCGAGCGCCGGGAGAGCCGGCGGCGGCGGTTCGTGCCAGGATGGTTGCCACGGACCGTGGGCGCCGTGGGGGGCCCGGACCGAGGGGGAGGCCATGTCCGGGGGGACGCACGTGACCAGGCGTGAACGCGGCGCTGCTGCCGCCGGCGGGCGAGCCAGGCGCCGGGGGACCGGCGTCGCCGCCTGGGCAGCCGCCGTGCTCGTGGTGGCGGCGGTGGCAGGCACCGGCGCGGCGTCGGCGCTCGCGGCGCGGGCCGCGCG
>JAJZYI010000298.1 GCA_021798135.1 Actinomycetes bacterium
GTGGCGGCCCGTGCCCGGGCCGCCCGTGAGGACCAGGGCCCGCCGAGCCGTCACGGCCGGGCCGTGCCCTGCCGGGTGCCGAGCCGGCGGCGAGCCGTGCCGTGCCAGGCCGTGCCGGGCCGGCGGTGCCAGGCCGTGCCGGGCCGGCGGTGCCAGGCCGTGCCGGGCCGGCGGTGCGAGCTCGCCGGGTCCACCTCACCCACCATGCGCCGCCGGGGGGTCGAGGTGGGCGCGCTCGTGCGGGTCGGTGTGGGCAGCCATGGCAGCGAGGAACCCGATGACCGCCAGGCCCTCCCAGGGCACCGGGGTGCCCGCCGCCAGGTGCGGCGCCACGGCCATGGCGGAGACGGCAGCCATGGCGCCGCTCCACCGCACCAGGCTGCCGACCCGCAGGCGGCGGGCGGCCATCCGCCTGGCCTCGGGCCAGGCGGCGTCGACGATGGCGTCGGCGGCCTGCAGCATGCCGTCCTCGGGTTCGCCCATGGCGCCTCCTGTGGTCCGGCGGTCCCGGTCGTCGGCCGACCGCTCCCGGACCGGCGCTGCCGGCGGGACCGTGGCCGACGCCGACCAACCTACCCTCGCCGGCGCGTGGCGAACGCTCGGCGTCTCAGGCATCGGCGCCCGGGCCGCGGAGCTGGAGGGCGGGTTGCGTGCGCCAGGCCGGGCCAGGCCGGGTCGTGCGGGGCGGGGCGGGCTGCGTGCGCCGGCGGGGCCGTGCGGGGCCGTGCGGGGCGGGGCCAGTTGCGTGCGCCGGCGGGGCAGGCTGCCGCCTGGATCGGTCGGCTGCGCTGGGATGGTGCCGTTCGACCCTGCCCGGCGCGCCGGGCCCCGCCGTACGGTGGGAGCGTCGGTCGACCGTTGCGCCGGTCGCCGGTCGCCGGTCGCCGGTCGCTCGCCCGCACGACGCGCCGACGCCCGGTCGCTCGTCGTGCCGAACACGGTCGCTCGTCCCTCGGAGGTGGGCGGTGGCGCTCTCCCGCAGGCCTGACGGCGGGGAACACCCGCACGGTCCGGTGGGCCGGGCTCGTGCCCGGCACGGCGGCACCGCCGCCCGGCTGCTGGCCGTGGGGGTGCTTGCGGGCCTGCTGGCTGCGTGCGGCGGCACGTCGAGCGGGTCGGGGACCTCCGGCGGCGGCCCCGCGTCCTCGGGCGGTGGCCCGTCCTCGACGCGACCGACGCCGACCACCACGGTCCCCTCGACGACCGCTCCTCCGACGCAGGCGACGACGGTGCTGCGCGTGTACTTCATGCGCCAGGACCACCTGGGCGTGGGCCACCGGCGGGTGGCCGTGACCCTGACCCCGGCGAAGGTGGCGTTGACCGCCCTGCTGGCCGGGCCCACCGCGCTCGAGCGCTCGGCCGGCCTGTCGACGACCGTCCCCGCCGGCACCAGGCTGCTCGGCGTCAGCATCAGCGCGGGGACGGCAACCGTCGACCTGAGCAGCGAGTTCGCCTCGGGAGGCGGGTCGCTCTCGACGCAGGCGCGCCTGGCGCAGGTGGCCTTCACCGTCACGCAGTTCCCGACGGTGTCCCGCGTGACCTTCGAGCTGGCGGGCACGCCGGTCACCGTCTTCGGGAGCGAGGGGCTGGTGCTCGACCACCCGGTGACCCGTTCGACGTTCGAGGACCTGCTGCCGCCGATCTTCCCGGAGGCCCCGGCCCCCGGGGACACGGTGTCGAGCCCGGTGCGCGTGACGGGCAGCGCCAACGTGTTCGAGGCGCAGTTCCGGGTGGAGATCCGCGACGGCGCAGGCCGGGTGCTCGCCGACCAGGGCGTGATGGCCACCTCGGGCACCGGGACCCGCGGGACGTTCGACGCCACCGTCGCCTACCACCTGGCGACCACGGGGCCGGGCACCGTCACCTTCTACGACCTGTCGGCCAAGGACGGCTCGCGGCAGGACGTCGTCGACATCCCGGTGACCCTGACGGCAGCCTGAGCGGCGGAGGGCCCGCCACCTCGCGTCCGCCCGCCGCTCCTGCCGGCGCCCGGGCCCGCGGGGCGGAGGTGCGAGGCAGCCCGTCACGACCGGCCGAGGGCAGCCGAATTCCCCTTGTTCTGCTTGCCGAATCCGTCGGCGAGGATCCGGCTGCGGTCAGGAAGCGTTCACCGTCCGGTCAAGTGCCCGTCACGTTCAAGACACCTCGCCGGCCTACCGTCCCCACCCGGCGACGGGAGGGACGGACGGATGACTGCAACGGCGGCCGTGGACCGCGGCGACGCTGACCGGCACACCTACGAGGTCCACCGCTCGGTGGGCGGCGGCGCGGCGCGCGCTGCGGTGTTCGGGATGAGCGACGGGCTGGTGACGAACGTGGCGCTCATCATCGGGATGGCGGGCGCGCATCCTGCCGCCAGCGCCGTCCGCCTGGCCGGCCTGGCCGGGCTCATCGCCGGGGCGTGCTCCATGGCCGTGGGCGAGCTCGTGTCGATGGGAGCGCAGCGCGAGCTGCTGCAGCGCGAGCTCGACGTGGAGCGGCGCGAGATCCAGCGCTTCCCCGAGGCGGAGCACCGCGAGCTGACCCTCATCTACCAGCGCCGCGGGCTCGCCCCGGAGCTCGCCCACGAGGTCGCCACGGTGCTCATGCGCGACGAGCACACCGCGGTGGAGACCCACGCCCGCGAGGAGCTGGGCATCGATCCCTCTGACCTCGGCTCCCCGGCGGCAGCGGCGGCCTCGTCGTTCGTCAGCTTCGCCGTGGGAGCCGCGCTCCCGCTGGCACCGTGGCTCGCCACCGCCGGCGCCGCCGCCGTCGTGGCGACCGTGGTGGTCGGCACCGTCATGGCGCTCGCCCTGGGGGCGGCGCTGGCCCGGTTCACGGGCCGGCGGATGCTCTCGGCCGCGCTGCGCCAGCTCGGCCTGTCGGCGCTGGCCGCCGGCATCGCCTTCGGGATCGGCACCGCCATCGGGCACACCGCGCTGCGCTGAGCGGCGCCGGGCGGGACCGCGCGTCGTGCGGGACCGCGTGCCGAGCACGCACGCCACCGGTAGGGTCCGTCGGGACGGGGGCCGCCACGCCCACCGCAACGGGGAGCGGTCCCGGCCCGTGCCGGTCGCTCGTCCCACCGGCACGTCGACGGGAGGTCGCACCATGGGCGTCACACGGTTCGGGCTGCAGCTGCCCAGGTTCACGATCCCCGGGGTCGCCACCGCTGACCTGTTCGAGCGGATCGCCGGCGCCGCCGTCGCCGCCGAGGCGTCGGGCTTCGACTCGGTCTGGGTGATGGACCACTTCTACCAGATCGCCACCGTCGGCCCCCGGACCGACCCGATGCTCGAGGCGTACACCCTGCTCGGCGCGCTGGCCGCCCGCACCCGGACCGCCAGCCTCGGCACCATGGTCACCGGCGTCACCTACCGGAACCCGGCGCTGCTGGCCAAGATCGTCACCACCCTCGACGTGGTGTCGGCCGGGCGGGCCGTCCTCGGCATCGGCGCGGCGTGGAACGACGACGAGCACCGCGGCTACGGGTTCGACTTCCCGCCGGTCGGCGAGCGGATGGACCGCCTGGAGGAGGCCCTGCGGATCTGCCGGGCGATGTTCACCGAGAGCGAGCCGACGGTGCGGGGCGCCCACTACGCCGTCCAGGCGGCGCTGAACGAGCCCCGGCCGGTGAGGCCGGGCGGCATCCCCATCCTCGTCGGCGGCTCCGGGGAGCGCCGGACGCTGCGCCTGGTGGCGCAGTACGCGGATGCCTGCAACGTGTTCGGCGACGTGGAGACCGTCCGCCACAAGCTGGCGGTGCTCGACCGCCACTGCGCGGAGGTGGGCCGGGACCCGGCGGCGGTCACCAGGACCCGGCTGGGCGGGCTCGTGATCGCCGACTCGGCGGCGGAGGCGGAGCGCCGGGCGCGCCAGATGGTGGAGGCCCGCGGCATGGACCCCGAGCGGGCCCGCTGGTACGTCATCGCAGGCGACCCCGACGGCGTGTGCGAGCAGGTGGCCGCCTACCTGCAGGCCGGGCTCGACGGCATGGTGTTCAACATGGACCAGGCCTACGAGCCCGATGCCGTGCGCCTGGCCGGGACCACCCTGTCGCAGGCGTTCGGCTCGTAGGTTGCGGCGCCGCCCGCCGCACCGGGC
>JAJZYI010000299.1 GCA_021798135.1 Actinomycetes bacterium
GCGCGCTGGCCACCTGCCGGCACCGGCAGGCGCGCCTCCGCGCACGGGGGCGCCGGGCGCGGCCGCCGCTCCCGGCGGGAGTGCGGGGCAGCCGGCGGCACCCGCCGGCGCCGTCCCGGCCCGGCGTGCGGAGCGCAGCGAGCGGGTGATGCGGGTGTCGCTCCAGACCATGCCGTGGCTGGCCGACCACGCCTTCTTCCACACGCCGCCGGGCTGGCCCGACTGGCACGACCGGTTCCCGCTGGTGCCGATGGCAGCCACCGTCCAGATCGTGGTCGACGAGGCTGCCGCCCTCGCCCCCGACGCCGTCCCGGTGCGGATCCGCTCGATGCGGGCGCTGCGGTGGACCACCGCCGTGCCGCCCACCGACGTGACGGTGCGCGCCACCCGGGTGACCGACACCGAGGTCCGGGTCGTCCTCGACGGCTACGCCAAGGCGGTGGTGGAGCTGGCGCCGGCCTACCCCGAGCCGCCCGGTGCCCGGCGGGAGCCGCTGCCCGGCGAGCGCCCGACGCGCCAGACGGCCGCGCAGCTCTACTCGCAGCGCTGGATGTTCCACGGCCCGCTGTACCACAGCGTGGTCGACCTGTACGGCATCTCCGACGGCGGCATCCGCGGCCGGGTGCGCTGCAGCGAGGCGCCCGGCAGCCTCCTCGACGGGGCGGCCCAGCTGGTCGGCTACTGGGTGCACATGTCGGTCGACCACAACCAGATGGCGCTGCCGTCGACCATCGAGGAGGTGACGTTCCACGGTCCGCACCCGGGTCCCGGGGAGGAGCTGGACTGCGTCGTCCGCGTCACGGAGCTCCACGAGGACCGGGTGGTGACCGACGTGGAGCTCGTCCGCGACGACGGGCGCGTCTGGTGCCAGATGGCCGGCTGGGTCGAGCGCAGGTTCGCCACCGACGACCGGACGTTCGAGACGTTCAAGTACCCGGAGCGCAACGCCATCACCGACGTGCAGCCCGGTGGCTGGGTCCTGGCCCGCGAGACGTGGAACGACGCGGCGACCCGGGACCTGCTGGTCCGGGTGTACACGTCCACGGCCGAGCGCGCGAGCTACGACCGGCTCAACCCTCGCCAGCAGCGGCACTGGGTGCTCGGCCGCGTGGCGGCCAAGGACGCGGTGCGCCTGCGCCTGGCGGCCGCCGGCGTCGTCGACGTCCACCCGCTCGCGGTCCGCGTCGACAACGACGAGCGCGGCGCCCCCCGGTTCGCCGTCGACGACCCGGCGGGTGCCGGCATGCACCTGTCGATCGCGCACACCGACGGGCTCGGCGTGGCGCTGGTGGGCACCACGCCCGTCGGCATCGACATCGAGCGGGTGGCCGAGCGGTCGGCCCGCTTCGAGGAGATGGTGTCGACGGCGGCCGAGCGGGACCTGCTGGCCTCGGTGCCCGCCGTCGACCGGGACGAGGCGCTGACGCGCCTGTGGTGCGCCAAGGAGGCGGCGGCCAAGGCGACGGGCCGCGGGCTCGAGGGCAACCCGCGCGGGTTCGCCGTCGAGGAGGTCGTCGGAGAGCGGTACCGGATCGGCGATCGGTGGATCGAGACCACCGTCCTCGCCCTACCAGGAGAAGAAGGAGCCTACGTTGTCGCATGGACTGCCGACCGATGAGGCGGCGCCGGCCGGTGGGCCGGTGGCCGACCCCGACGCGGTGCTGGCCACCGTCGTCTCGCTGATCACCGAGGTCATCGGCGAGGACTACGCGGTCGGCCTGGAGATCGGGATGGGGACGACCTTCCAGGAGGACCTGGAGCTCGAGAGCATCGAGTTCACGTCGCTGGCCGAGCGCCTGATGGAGATCTACGGCGAGCGCGTCGACTTCATGAGCTGGCTGGCCGACATGGACGTCGACGAGATCATCGCCATGACCGTGGGCGAGCTGGTGGACCACATCAGCTCCAGTCTCGCCGCCGGGAGCGGCGCGTCGGAGGGCTGAGCCGTGCCGGTGGTGAAGGCCAACGGGATCCAGCTCAACGTGATGCGCGTGCCGCGGTCCGCCACCGCGGCGGGGCCCCCGGGCGCCCCGGTCGTGATGCTGCACGGCATCGTGATCGACAACCTGTCGAGCTTCTTCTACACGCTGGCCCAGCAGGTCTCCGTGGACCACGAGGTGGTGCTGTACGACCTGCGCGGCCACGGGCGCAGCGAGCGGCCGCTGAGCGGGTACGCCGTGGCCGACCACGTGGCGGACCTGGGCGGGCTGCTCGACGCGCTGGGCATCGACGAGCCCGTCATCCTGCTCGGGAACAGCTTCGGCGGGGGTGTCGCCCTGAACTTCGCCATGGCCCACCCCGAGCGGGTGGCGGGTCTGGTGCTCGTCGAGGCGCACTTCGCCGTCCCCGGGGGCGCCGAGGCGATGTCCGCCATGCTCGGGCGGATCGGCGAGCTCGCCCGCCAGGGGCTGGCGCTCGAGCCCCAGCTCCGCCAGCACCGCACGCTGCCGCCCGGCAGCCTGCCGGCCCTCGACGAGGTCGGCCTCACCCCCGACCAGGTCGCCTTCGTCAGGTACTGGATCGAGACGAGCCCGGCCCGGAAGCTGGTCCAGATGGCCCGGACCGCCGACGGTCTGGTGAACGGCACCACGCTGGTCGAGGACGTGCTCGGCGACCCCCCGCTGGCGGCGACGGACCTGGCCTCGGTGACCTGCCCGGCGCTGCTCGCCTACGGCGAGCAGTCCGACATCGTGGACCGGGCACACTGGCTGGCGGGCGCGCTCCCGCGCGCCGAGCTGACGGTGCTGCCGGACGTCGACCACTCGGTGCTGATGGGGGCCACCGAGCCGCTGCGGGCGCTGCTGCTGCCGTGGCTGGCAGCCCGGCGCGCCGAGGCCGCGCCGGCGGCGGGCCGGGAAGCGGGCTGAGGGGCGGCCGTGGCCCGCTTCCTGTTCGTCGTGCCGCCGCTGCACGGGCACGTCAACCCCACCCTGGCCGTGGGCGACGAGCTGGCGCGTCGCGGCCACGAGGTCGCCTGGTGCGGCTACCGGCCGCTGCTCCAGGCGCTGGTGCCCGACAGCGGCTCCGTCGTCCCCGTCGGCGACGACGTCCCCGAGAGCCTGCAGGGCGTGCAGGAACGGGCCCTGGGCCGGCGCGGCGCGGACGCCCTCAAGTTCTTCTTCGAGGAGTTCCTGGTCCCGCTGGCGCACGCCATGGTGCCCGGCGTGGAGGAGGCGGTGGACGCCTTCGGGCCCGACGTGCTGGTCGTCGACCAGCAGACCGTCGGCGGCGCCGTCGTGGCGAGGCGCCGTGGCCTGCCCTGGGCCACCAGCGCCACCACCTCCGCTGAGCTGGTCGACCCCTTCGCGGCGATGCCCGGGCTGCGGCAGTGGGCCGACGGCCTGCTCGTCGACGTGCAGCGCGCGCACGGCGTGGCCGACGCCGACGCCGACGCGGTCCGGTTCTCGCCGTACCTGGTGCTGGCCTTCACCACCACCGCCCTGTGCGGCGAGGGCCAGCAGTGGCCGCCGCACTGGGCCTTCGTCGGGCCGGCCGCCGGGGCCCGACCCGAGGACGAGCGGGACCTGGACTGGCCGTGGCCCGACGACGGCCGCCCGGCGGTGCTGGTGTCGCTCGGGACGGTCAACGCCGAGGCAGGCGGCCGGTTCTTCTCGGTGGTGGCCGAGGCCCTGGCCGGCACCGGGGTCCGGTCGCTCGTGGTGGCCCCGCCGTCGCTGGTGCCGGACCCCCCCGACGGGATGGTGGTCCGCCCGCGGGTGCCGCAGCTCGCGGTGCTGCCACGCGTGGACGCGGTCGTCTGCCACGCCGGCCACAACACCGTGGTGGAGGCGCTGTCCCACGGCCTGCCGCTGGTGGTCGCTCCCATCCGGGACGACCAGCCCGTCGTGGCCCAGCAGGTCGTGACCTGCGGGGCCGGCGTCCGGGTCCGCTTCGGTCGGGTGCGCGCCGCCGAGCTGCGGGCCGCGGTGGCCGAGGTGCTCGACGACCCCGCCTACCGGGCTGCCGCCGAGCGGGTGCAGCGGTCGTTCGTCTCGGCCGGCGGCGCCGCCGCGGCCGCCGACCGGCTCGTCGGGCTCGCCGCGGCCGGCGCGGGGGTGGGGGC
>JAJZYI010000020.1 GCA_021798135.1 Actinomycetes bacterium
CCCCTTCGCCGGTGTGCCGGCTGCCGCCGTGCTCGCCCTCGCCGCCCTGCCGGCTGCCGCCGTGCTCGCCGCCGCCGCCCTGCCGGCCGGCGCCGTGCCGAACAGCGCCGTGCCGAACAGCGCCGTGCCGAACAGCGCCGTGCCGAACAGCGCGACCACCGCGACGACCGGCGGGACGTCGGCCCGCCACGCACACCAGGCGGCCTTGGTGGCCCGCTACGCCGGCAACGGCCTCCCCGCCTACGGCGACGCTCCCGACCTGGGCGGCCTGTCGGGGGTCACCATGAGCGCACCGGCCACCGCGCTGGCTGCATCGCCGACCGGCCTGGGCGCCTGGGTGGCGTCGGCCGACGGCGGGGTGTTCGCCCTCGGCGACGCCCCGTACCTGGGGTCGATGGGCGGCAGGTGGCTGTACGCCCCCATCGTGGGCATGGCCGCCACCCCCGATGGCCAGGGCTACTGGCTCGTCGCCGCCGACGGCGGCATCTTCGCCTTCGGCGACGCCCGCTACTACGGCTCGATGGGCGGCCAGCCCCTCGCCCAGCCCGTCGTCGGCATGGCCGCCACCCCCGACGGCGAGGGCTACTGGCTCGTCGCCGCCGACGGCGGCATCTTCGCCTTCGGCGACGCCCGCTACTACGGCTCGATGGGCGGCCAGCCCCTCGCCCAGCCCGTCGTCGGCATGGCCGCCACCCCCGACGGCGAGGGCTACTGGCTCGTCGCCGCCGACGGCGGCATCTTCGCCTTCGGCGACGCCCCGTACCTGGGCTCGGCCGCCGGCCAGCAGATCGGCACCTGGGTGACGGGCATGGCCACCACCCCCGACGGCAAGGGCTACTGGCTCGTCGCCGCCACCGCCGGCGTCCTGCCGTTCGGCAACGCCACCTTCCTGGGCCCCACACCCAACGACCCGCCGTTCTCGCCGACGGCGGCCATCGCCGCGACCCCCGACGGCCGCGGGTACTGGCTGCTGCAGCCCGACGACGTGGCCGTCGACTTCGCGCCGGCCACCCCCGGCGCGGCCGGTGCCGGCGACCGGCCCGTCGTGCAGGTCGCCGCCTCGCAGATCGGGCCGGACCCGGCCACCGCCCAGGGCCTCTTCTGCAACCCCTACGGACCGTGCGAGGACTGGTGCGCCCTGTTCGCGACGTGGGTGTGGCAGCAGGCGGGCATCGGCGTCCCGAGCCTGGCCTTCGTGGGTGACGTCTACACGTGGGGGCTGGGGCACGCCACCGTCCTGCCGCCCACAACGGCGCCCCGGCCCGGCGACGCCATCCTGTACGGCACCGGGCCGCAGAACACCACGACGTCGCCCCACATGGGCCTGGTGGCGCAGGTCTGGCCGGACGGTGCCGTCGTCACCATCGAGGGCGACGCCGGCCCGCAGCCCGACGGCAGGTACGGCGTGGTCGCCAACGGGCCGTTCCTGCCGGCCGACGGCACGGAGGCACCGGCCGTCGGGCTGCCGACGTACGCGTACGTGCAGCCCTGAGCCACGCCGACGGCGCCGTCGCCTGCGGCGCCCGCCGGCGCTGGGTGACCCCGGCGGCCCCGGACGTGGCAACGCCCCGACCGCCATGCCCGCATGGCCATGCCGGCCGGCATCGGTGCGGCCCCCGCCAGGGCGACGTGACCCGGGCGGCCCGTGCCCTCAGGCCTCAGGCGGCCCGTGCCCCCAGGCCTCAGGCGGCCCGTGTCCCCAGGCCTCAGGCGGCCGTGCCCGCTGGCCTCAGGCGGCCGTGCCCGCCGGCATGCCGGCCCGGTCACCTGCGCTCCGGCCGGGCGGCAGCCGGCCGGCGAGCACGGCGTCGACGTCGCTGGACGACAGCGCGCCGACGGCACGCTCCCCGGCGACCACGACGGCCCACGCAGCGTGGGGTGGCCAGCGCCGAGCCAGGTCGATCAGGGGCTCGTCCGGCCGGGTCGTCACCACCACCTGGCGCGGCCACGCCAGGTCGCGGAGTCGGACGACGGTGCGGAGCTCGTAGGGCACCATCAGCAGCTGGGCGACGGCGACCATGCCCGAGGGCCTGCCGGACCACTCGTGCAGCACCACGACCGGCCAGCGGGAGGCGGCGACGCCGCCGTCGAGCGCCGTGCGGACGTCCCACCAGTCCGGGACCGGTGCCGGGGCGACCGGCACCATGACATCGCCGACCGTGCGGTCCCCGACGGCCGCCTCGACGGCCGCCTGGCGGCGCTCCGCCGTCGCCCCCGCGCCCACGAACACCCCCGTGAGCGCGATCCACAGCCCCTCCGGCGAGCCGGCCACGGTCATCGCCACGCCGGCCACCGCCGCCCCGTAGCCCACGACCTGGCCGACCCGCGTGGTGGCGGCGGTGGCCCGCGCCCGGTCGTGCGACACGCGCCACACCAGCGCGTGCAGCATCCTGCCGCCGTCGAGCGGTGAGGCGGGAAGGGCGTTCAGGACGGCGAGCACCAGGTTCAGGCCGCCCAGCCATCCCAGGCTGACGGCCAGCAGGTCCGGGGCGCCCAGCGCCCGGGCGCCCACGGCGAGTCCCGTGAAGGCCGCGCCGATCACCAGCGAGACCGCCGGCCCCACGCCCGACAGGGCGAGCTCGGCCCGCGGCGACGACGGCTCGCCCTCGATCGTGGTGAAGCCGCCGAGGGCCCACACCACGATCCCGCCGACGGCCAGGCCCTGGCGCCGGGCCATCACGGCGTGCCCGACCTCGTGCGCGACCACGGTGCCGACGAACGCGAGCGCCGTCAGCACCGCCGCCAGCGCGTACCAGCCGCCGGTGCTGCCCGGCGCCGCCGAGGGCAGCACGGTCCGGCCGAGGCCGAGGGCGATCAGGGCCACGATGGCGACCGCGGTCCAGTTGGCCCCCAGCGGGACACCGGCCACCCGCCCAAGTCGGAAGCTCTCGCGCATCGCACCTTCTCCCCGGTGGTGCCCGCCAGCAGGCGGCCTGCCCGCTGCCGCGCACCCCGACATCCGTCCGGTACAACCCCGCCGCCGGCCTGGTCCATTCCTGCCGCCCCCTGTGGGTCAGCTGTGGGCGCCCCGCCTGCGCCCGGCGGCTCAGCGGGCCTGGCGCCACCGCCGCTCGAACGGCAGCCGCCAGGTGCGCGGCTCGATGAGCTGGCGGATCGCCGCGGGCCCCCAGCTCCCCGTCGGGTACGTGTGGATCGGCGGCGGGTCCTGGAGCAGCGGCACCGAGAGCTCCCAGACCCGCTCGATGCTCTCGGCGTCGTTGAACAGGGTCCGGTCGCCCACCATGGCGTCGTGGATCAGCCGCTCGTACGCCTCGAGCACGTCGCTCTCGTACCCGGTCTCGTGCAGGGCGAACTGCAGGCTCAGCTTGTCCAGCACCATCCCGGTGCCGGGACGCTTGCCGTAGAACGACAGCGACAGCCGCGAGGAGTCGGCCAGGTCGAAGGTGAGGTGGTCGGGCCCCTTCGAGCCGACGCCCGACCCGTTCGGGAACATGCTCTGCGGCGGCTCCCGGAAGGCGATCGAGATGATGCGGGCGCCCTCGGCCATCTCCTTGCCGGTCCGGAGGTAGAACGGCACGCCGGCCCACCGCCAGTTGTCGATCTCGCACTTGAGCGCCACGAAGGTCTCGGTCTGCGACTCGGGGTCGACGCCCGGCTTCGACCGGTACCCCTCGTACTGCCCGCGCACCACGCACGCGGGGTCGATCGGGCGCATCGACCGGAAGACCTTGTGCTTCTCGTCGCCGATCGGCTCGGGCTCGAGGGCCGTGGGCGGCTCCATCGCCATGAAGGCGAGGATCTGGAAGAGGTGCGTCACGACCATGTCTCGGAAGGCCCCGGTCGCCTCGTAGAAGCCGGCGCGGTCGTCCACCGACAGGGTCTCGGGGACGTCGATCTGGACGTGGTCGATGTGGTTGCGGTTCCAGATCGGCTCGAACAGGCCGTTGGCGAAGCGGAAGGCCAGGATGTTGAGCGCCGCCTCCTTGCCGAGGAAGTGGTCGATGCGGAACACCTGCGACTCGTCGAACACCACGTGGACGGTCTCGTTGAGCCGCCGCGCGCTCTCCAGGTCGGTGCCGAAGGGCTTCTCCATGATGATCCGGGCCCGCTCGACGAGCTTGGCCTCGGCCAGCGTCTGGACCACGGTGGCGGCGGCCGCCGGCGGCACGCTCAGGTAGTGCAGGAGCCGGGGCTCGCCGCTCAGGCCCTCGCGGGCTCGCTCGACGGCCTGGTGCAGGCCCTCCGCACCCAGGTGGTGGGGGACGAAGACGAGCCTCGACACGAAGGCTCGCCGCTGCTCGTCGGTGACGTCCGGCCGGCCGAACTCCTCGCAGGAGGTGAGCGCGAAGGCCCGGAACCGGTCGTCGTCCCAGTCGTCGAGCGCGGTGCCCACCACGGCGTACTGCGGCAGGAGGTGCGCCACGGCCAGGTGGAGCAGCCCCGGCAGCAGCTTGCGGCGGGCGAGGTCGCCGGTGGCCCCGAACAGCACCACGACGTGCGGATCGATCCGGTGGGTGTCCGTGCGACGCCGGGCCGCCGTGACGCCGGCGGCCGGAGCGGTAGCGACCGCCTCCTGCCCGTCGCTGGACGTTCTGGTGGTCGGCACGACGCATCACCTCCGGGTGGCTGGGTCCCGGGGCCGCGCCCCGCGGGGCGGGGCCCCCGTCGGCGACCGGGCGTGCGGGGCCGGCCCGACGCCGGCGGGACCGGCTCGCCACGACCCTGCCGAGACGGCACGACCCTACCGAGAAGGGGGACGCTTCGCGCAGCACACCGGCGGCGCCTCCCTCACGAGGGCACCCTGCGGGCAATCCGGCCGGACGCGCGGGCAATAATGGCTGGATGCCAGGAAGATCGTCCGCGGCGGTCGAACCGGACCGCAGCGCCGTGGTGGAGGCGGTCCTGGGCGCCAGCCGTGTCCTGGTGGCGGTCGCCGCGCGCTCGCTCGCCGACGTGGCCGAGGAGGTCACGCTGCCGCAGTACCGGGCGCTGGTGGTCCTGGTGTCCCGGGGCCCCCAGCGGGTGGCGTCGCTGGCCGAGGCACTGGCCGTGACGCCACCCACCGCGACCCGGATGTGCGACCGCCTGGTGCGCAAGGGCCTGGTGCGCCGGCGCCCGTCCGACGAGGACCGGCGCGAGGTGCACCTGTCCATCAGCCCGGCCGGCCGCGACCTCGTCACCCGCGTCACCGCCCGCCGGCGCCGCGAGATCGCCAGCCTGCTCGCCGGCATCGCCGCCGAGGACCAGGCGGCGATGGTCGAGCTGTTCGGCCAGCTGGCGCAGGCCGCCGGCGAGGTTCCCGACCAGGACTGGGCGGTCGGCTGGGAGCTGTGAGCCCCCCGCCCGGCGCCGCGCCCGGCAGTGCCACCGCACCACAGCCCCACCGCCCAGCCGCATCACCAAGCGGTGACGGTGATCCTCACCGTCAGACCATCTGCGTCCGGCTGGTCGGGTCAGGCTGGGGCGCGTCGTCCCCCTGCAGCAGCGACCGGAACCTCTCGACGACCTGGGGGCTGGCCAGGGCGCTGACCACGTCGCCCTGCTCCAGGACGGTCGACGCGGTCGCGAAGGTCAGCTCGTCGCCGTGCTGGACCGTGACGACCACGCACCCCGGCGGCAGGCCGGCGTGGCGGATCTCGCGGCCGGCGAGCGGGGAGCCGCGACCGACACGTTCCTCCACCGCCACCGAATGGGCCGTGACCTGGGAGATCCGGCCGACGTCGCTGTCGAGCGCCCGGCGATAGGCGCGCACCAGGTCGCTGACGGAGAGCACGCCGACGACGTGGCGGTCGCCGCTCGTGACGGTGACCCACCGCCCCCCGGCCTGGGTCAGGGCCTCCAGGCCGACGTCGAGGGTGGCCGCCACGGACACCGTGGTGGTGGTCGGGTCGACCGCCGGCCCGAGCCCGGCGTCGGGGTCGCCCGCCACCAGCTCGGCGACCCGTTCGGTCTCCACCGTGCCGACGTAGGTGCCGCGGGCGTCGACCACCGGCGCGCCGGGGACGCCGACTCCCTGGAGCCGCTCCAGCGCCTCCGCCGCGCTCAGGTGGTCGTCGACGACCACGGTGGCGGCGCCGGTCACGGTGGCGACGCCCATGGTGGCGAGCAGCGGGAGCCCGAACTGCAGGCGGCTCGTGGGCGAGTCGGCACGGGTGCGCAGCTGCGAGCGGTAGATGCTGTCGTCGGAGCGGCCCACGATGAACCAGGCGATGGCCACGGCCACCATGGCCGGCGCCATGATGCTGATGCTGCCCGTCATCTCGGCGACCATGACCATGACGGCCACCGCCGCCCGGGAGATGCCGCCGAACATGGCCATCATGCCCACGACCACGAACGGGGCGGGATCGTGGCCGACTCCGGGGGCGATGGGCTCGAGCACCCGCCAGACCGCCAGCCCGAGGAAGGCCCCGATGACCATGCCGGGCCCGAACACGCCGCCCGACCCTCCGGTGCCGATGGACAACGACGTGGCGAGGATCCGGGCGAGCGGCAGGGCCAGGACGATGATGAGCGGCGTGTGCAGCAGCTCGTTGCCGAGCCCCTTCTGGACCCAGCCGTACCCGGTCCCGAGCACCTGCGGCAGGCCCAGGGCGATCAGGCCGACGAGCAGGCCGCCCAGCGCCGGGCGGAGCTTCTGGCTGAACGGCAACCGGGCGCTGAGCGCGACCACGCCGTAGAAGCCCTTGGAGTAGAGCAGGCCGATCCCGCCGGCCAGCAGGCCGATGATGGCGAACCACGCCAGCTGCAGCGGCTGGTGGAAGTGGTACGCGGGGATGGCGAACAGGGGGTGGTAGCCCAGGGCACCGCCGAAGATGGCGTAGGCGACGATGGACGCGAACACGCCGGGCAGCAGGGCCGAGTACTCGAAGTCGTCGCGGTAGACGATGTCGGCCGCCAGCACGGCGCCGCCGAGCGGTGCGCTGAAGATGGCGCCGATGCCCGAGCCGATCCCCACCGCCACGGCGATGCGGCCGTCCTCGGGGGACAGGTCGAGCAGGCGTGCCAGCAGCGAGCCGAAGCCGGCACTGATCTGGGCGGTGGGACCCTCGCGGCCGCCCGAGCCGCCGGAGCCGATGGTGAGCGCCGAGGCGACCATCTTGACCACGACGGCGACCAGCCGGATGCCGCGCGGGTTGTGGTGGACGGCGTCGATGGCGGCGTCGGTGCCGTGCCCCTCCGCCTCGGGCGCCCACGTGAACACGATGAACCCGGCCAGCAGCCCGCCGAGCGCCACCACCAGCGGGATCACCCAGGGCCGGACGAAGTGCGCCGAGCCCGCCGCGTAGCCCTCGCCGGCCGGCGTGGGCACGTGGTACCCGGCGATCCCGCCGAGGAACAGGCGGGTCGCCCAGGTCAGGGCCTCGTAGAACACGATGGCGCCCAGCCCGGCGATGATCCCGATGATCGAGGCGAGCACCAGCCACTTCGGCAGGTACGACAGGCCGTTCACGCGGCTGCCGAGGCGGCCCCAGAACGTCCGCCAGCCGGGGCGGCCGGCGGCCAGGCGCCCGAGGCCCCGTGCCCCGGCGGGCGGCCGGCCCGGCTTCCCTGGAGCCACGGGAGGCTTGCCGTCGACGGCGCCATTGTGGTCCGGCGACGGTCCGGTGGGCGGTGGCTGCCCCGTCACGGCCGGGCCGGCGCGCCGGTGAGGCGGGCGCGATGGCCAGGAGCGCCACCACGGGCTGAGGCGCGGCTGCAGCGCAGGCCGCCCGGAGAGATTACGTGCATAACCACAGTATTACAGACTGTATTACATAGACTGTGCACGCGCTCACGAGGGCCGCCGTCCTGACGGCGCGCTGCGGCACGGAGCCCGGCAGCGAGCACGCCGCGACCCGCAGCGAGCCGGTCGCGCACACCGCTCGACCCTCGAGAGGCGGCCGCGCACACCACCTCGAACCTCGAGAGCCGGCAGCGCAGGCCGGCCGCCCGCTTGGCGGCCGCGGCAGGCCACCGGCCACCGGCCACCGGCCACCGGCCACCGGCCACCGGCCACCGGCCACGTTGCACCCCGTTGCCGCCAGCCGTCGCAACGCCGAGCGGGCATGGGACCTTGGGCCCTGCCGGGGGCCTCGGCCGGCGCCCAGAATGACCGGTGGGGCCACGAAGGCCTGCAGGCGACCGTGACGCCGGTCACTCCCGGCAGATCGGGCGTCAGCCGGTCCGAGTGGCCGAGGACGAGGCCGAGACGAGGTGGGCCATCATGGGCGACAGCGCGGCGCAGCAGGTCAGCGGGCTTTGGGTCAACCAGTTCGGTTCCCTCTTGGAGATCGAGTGCGACGGGGCCGGGCACGTGACCGGGACGTTCGAGTCCGGTGTCGGCGGCGGTTCGGGCCGTCACGAGGTCATCGGGTTCGTCGACCCGACGCCGAGCACCGTCACGGTGCCGGTCGGGCTGGTCGTCACGTGGCGGCCGGCCCACTCGGTGACCGTGTGGTCGGGGCACTACCGCAGCGACGAGGACACCATCGCCGCGACGTGGCTGCTCGCCGGCGAGCCGGCCGACCACCAGGACTGGCATGCCACGACGGTCGGCCACGACCTCTTCCACCGGGTCGTCGCCCGTCGCACCCCCCAGGAGGCCGCTGCGGAGGCCGAGCGGGCGGAGGCCGAGGCGGTCACGCTGACGTTCTGAACGGCGCGTGCCCGCCGGGTCGGCCCGGTCCCTAGCATGGTCCCGTGACCGCCACGCAGCCGCTGCCGCAGCCGGGACCGAGCGCCGAGCCGGAGCCGCCCGCCGACCTGCTGTCGGACGATCCGGCGGCGTGCCTGGGGCCGACCGCCTTCCTCGACGCCGACCACCCCACGGTCTCGGCGTTCGCCCGGACGGTGACGGACGGCGCCCGCAGCGACCGGGAGCGGGCGGCGCTGCTGTTCCGGGCCGTGCGGGACGGCATCCGCTACGACCCGTACTCGGTGACCTCCGACCCGGCCGACTACCGGGCGTCGACCGTCGCCGGGCGGCCCGCCGCCTACTGCGTGCCCAAGGCGGTGCTGCTCGCCGGGGCCGCACGCGCGGTCGGCATCCCGTCGCGGGTCGGCTTCGCCGACGTCCGGAACCACCTGCAGAGCGAGCGCCTGCGGGAGCAGATGGGGACGGACCTGTTCGTCTGCCACGGCTTCACCGAGCTGTACCTGGGCGACCGCTGGCTGAAGGCCACGCCGACGTTCAACGTGGAGCTGTGCGAGCGCTTCGGCGTGCAGCCGCTGGAGTTCGACGGGTCGGCCGACGCGCTCTTCCACGAGCACGACGCCGGCGGCCGCCGGCACATGGAGTACGTCCGCTACCGCGGCGCCTTCACCGACCTGCCGCTCGCCTGGCTGGTCGCGATGCTCCGGCACCACTACGGCTCCGGGCTGTTCGCCGACGGTGGCAGGCACGCGGTCGCGGACCGCATGTTCGACGAGGACCCCGGGCTCCGGTCCTGATCGACCGGCGCGAGCCGGGCTGTCAGCCCAGGTCGACGCCCAGGAACTCGGCGAGGTGGCCGTCGAAGACGTCGGGTCGGTCCCGGTTGGGGAGGTGACCGGCTCCCGCTACGACCACCAGCCGGGCACCGCCGATGGCGGCGGCCAGGTCCGCCGCGGCGCGCGTCGGCACGACGGGGTCGCGCTCGCCGACGACGACCAGCGTGGGCGCGGCGATCCGGCCGATGGGCAGGCGAGGATCGTGCGAGGCCAGGGCGAGGAGCCCGTCGGCGATGACGTCCGGGTCGTTGCCGGCCAGGTCCCGTCGCTGCCAGGCGACGCCAGCGGCGCGAGCCCGTCCCGGGGCCGCCGAGCGGTGGCGCCGACCGGCCAGCCCCGACACCCCGTCGACGATGGCGAGTGCCGCCGGCATGCCCCGCGCCCGGACCCGCCTGGCCATCAGCCGGACGACGATGCCGGCCGCGCGCGATGCGCCCCGGGTGGTGTCGACGAGGACGAGCCGGTCGACCAGCCCGGGGCTGTCGACAGCCAGGACCTGGGCCACGAGCCCGCCGAGGGAGAGGCCGACGACGGTGGCCCGCCGGATGCCCAGCACCTGCAGCACGGCGCGCACGTCGCCGGCCAGCTCCCGCGTCGACAGGGGGCCGGCCACCGGCGGCGTCCGGCCGTGGCCGCGCATCTCGGGGACGACGCATCGGACGTGATCCGGCCACCGGTCGAGCTGGGGGGCGAAGTCGCGCCAGGTGCCCCCGAGGCCGTGCAGCCACACGACGGCGTCGCCCGAGCCCTCGTCGACCACGTTGCAGCGGAACCCGCCGGCGTCGATCAGCACCGGGGCCGCCGCCGCTCGGCCGTCCTCGATCCCGGCGGGCTGCCGGTCGTCCGCGCCGGGACCACCCGAGCCGACGCGGCCGTCATCGGGGCCGGAGGTGGAGCACCACCACCTCGTTGCCCGGGCTCGCCGGCGTGGCGACCTGGTACGGGTCGGACGCCGAGGGCCAGCCCACGTAGTGCGCCGTGCTGTACTCGCCCCACGCCACCGCGCTGGCGAAGGGGATCACCGGCACCTGGTCGACCATCACCTGCTCCAGTCCGTCGAGGGCTGCCTGGCGGGCGGCCGGGGTCGAGGCGGCTGCGTAGCGTGCCAGCAGGGCGTCGGTGCCCGGGTCGTCCCAGCGCTCGAAGTCCCCGAGCGCGAGGTGCCCGATCGGCTGGTGGTAGGAGCTGCCGAGGAGGAACCGGTAGGTGTAGTAGGGCGACGTGGTCGGCTGGCCCGTCTCGGGGAGCTCGACCATGTCGAAGGTGCCCTCGGTGACGTCGGCCACGAAGGCGGCCAGCGACACGGCCCGGACGGAGACGTGGATGCCGATGCGTCCCAGCTCCTGGGCGATCACCTGGTAGTCGGCCAGCGTGTCGGTCCATCCCGACGGCGCCACCATCGTGATGTCGAACGGCTTGCCGTCCGGCTCCAGCAGGGTCCCGCCGGCGCCGCGGTGGAAGCCGGCCGCGGCGAGCAGGGCGGTCGCGCCCTTCGGGTCGGGCCGGTAGGTGAGGGTGGCGTACTGCGGGGCGAGGAACCGCCGGTACAGGGGCAGGGCGAGGCCGGTCGGCGAGGTGGCGGGGGGCACCAGGCCCTCCTCGCCCGTCGCCACCACGGCCCGCCGGTCGATGGCCTCGCTGATCGCCCGGCGGACCGCGACGAGGTCGAACGGGTACTTGGCGTCCTGGGTCAGCAGGAACCCCTCGCCGACGGTCGGCGCCCAGTACCGGTTGTGGGCTGGATCGCGGGCGACGAACTGCCTGCGGACCTCGGGGACGTACTGGCCGGCCCACTGGAGCTGCCCGTGCTCGAGGGCCAGGTTGGCGCTGGCCTCGGAGTCGAACACCTGCAGGCGCAGCTCCGGCACGCGCGGCAGGCCCGGCTGCCAGTAGCGCGGGTTCCGCACCAGCACCAGGCCCTGCGAGCTTGCGGACGCCAGCAGGAACGGGCCCGTCCCGATGGGGTGCCGGTCGGCGAACGTGAGGGGGTCGACGCCCTGCCAGCCCTGTCGTGGCAGCTGGTAGGCGGACGCCAGGGAGGGCAGGTCCGCGTACGACGGCGCCGGGAAGGTGAGCACGACGGTGTACGGGCCGGGGGCGCCGACCGAGGTGATCACGGCCCCTCCGTCGAGCACCGGGTCATGGCGCAGCAGGTCGAAGGTGAAGGCGACGTCGGCGCTGGTGAAGGGACGCCCGTCGGACCACCGCACCCCGTGGCGCAGGGTGAAGGTCAGCGTGCGCCCGCCGTCGGACCACCGGTAGGCGGTGGCCAGCCACGGCTGCACGGATCCGGGGCGCAGGGCGTCGTACTGCAGGAGCGGCTCGTAGATCATGGACGCCGCGCCCATGGCGTTCAGGCCGCTGGTCGCCGAGTAGGGGTTCATGTCCGTGGTGATGGGACCCGACGGGCTGAACGTCGCGGTGAGCGGCACGCCGGCCTTCCCGGCACCTGCATGGCCGGCCCCCCGCGCGCACGCGGCCAGGCTTCCCGCCGCCACGAGCGCCGCGACCGCGGGCAGCCAGCGCCGCGGCGCCGGCGCCTTGCCGCGGTTGCCGGCGCCCCCACCCGCGAGGCCGCGGGCAGCGGCACGCCGCCGCCTGCCCCGCACGCCCGGCTGCTCCGCTGCCGGCGCCCGGCCCCGGTGCACGTGCCTGCCGGTGCCGACCGTCATCGCTCGGTCCCCATCGCTGCTCGCTCCTTCCCCCCGCCCTCCGGCAGGGTCTCGCCGCGGGTGGCCCGCCGGCGCCCGGGGTCGGGCTGGGCGTCGACCAGCCGCCGGGTGGCGGGATGCGCCGGCGAGCCGAGGACCTCCTCGGCCGGCCCGGCCTCGACGACCCTGCCGGCGTCCATCACGAGCACCTCGTCCGCCGACGCCCGAGCCGCGGCAACGTCGTGCGTGATGTGCAGCAGTGCCATCCCGTGCTCGGCGCGCAGCTCGTCGAGCACCGCCAGGATCCCGGCGCGGACCGACACGTCCAACATCGACACCGGCTCGTCGGCGATGAGCACCGCCGGGCGGGCGGCGAGCGCCCGGGCGATGGCGACACGCTGGCGCTGCCCGCCGGACAGCGCGGCGGGGAGCCGGTCGAGCACGTCGTCGGGGACCAGGCCGACCCGCGCCAGGAGGGCGCGGGCGACGTCGTCGTCGGCCGCTCCCCCCGGCACGCCGGCCGCACCCGCGGCCCAGGCCACCCGGTGGAGCCGGACGGCCCGGCGCAGGTGGGAGCCGACCGTCCGGGCGGGGTTGAGCGACGCGTACGGGTCCTGGAGCACGAGCTGGACACGGCGCCGGTAGGCGAGCTCGGCGCGCCGCCCGCGCCCCGGCGCGCACCCGTCGACCACGACCCGCCCGGCGTCGGGGACGTCGAGCCTGGCCAGCAGGCGGGCGACGGTGGACTTGCCCGACCCGCTGGCGCCGACCAGGGCCGTCGCCCGGCCCGCGTACAGCGCCAGCGAGACCCCGTCCACGGCCTGCACGGCGGAACCGCTCACGCCGGCGCCGGCGGCCGGCCGCGCCCGGAAGCTCTTGCAGAGACCGTCGGCGGCCAGCACGGGACCCGGCCGTTGTTCCACGGTCGGCAGCGGCTTCGCCAGCGACGGCCGCGCCAGCGACGGCCGCGGCTGCGGCTGCGGCTGCGACGGCCACGGCCCCGGATCGCCGACGGTCCGGCGGGGCACGGGGAGCCGGGCGGCCAGGAGCGCTGCCGTGTAGGGGTGCGCCGGACGGCGGTGGACGGTGCCTGCGTCGCCGTGCTCCACGACCCGCCCGCCGTGGAGCACGGCGACGGTGTCCGCCACCTCCAGCAGCAGGGACAGGTCGTGCGTGACGAGGATCACGGCGAAGCCCAGCGTGCGCTGCAGCCGCAGGACCTCCTCGACCACGGCCCGCTGGGTCGCCGGGTCCAGCGCGGTCGTCGGCTCGTCCAGCACGACGAGGTCGGGACGGAGCAGCAGGGCCATGGCGATCAGGACGCGCTGGCGCATGCCCCCCGAGAGCTCGTGCGCGTACGACGCGAGGTGCCGGCGCTCCAGCCCCACGCCCAGCAGCGCCTCGGCGGCCCACTCGGCAGCATCCCGGCGCCCGACACCGGGCCGGTGGGCGCGCACGACGTCGACCAGCTGGGCCCGCACGGGGAGCACCGGGTTGAGCGCGTGCAGCGCCGCCTGCGGCACGAAGGCCACCCGCTCCCACCGGACGAGCCGGAGCGCCGCGGCGTCGAGGCCGAGGAGGTCGGCCGGTCCGGGCGCGGCGCCCGCCGGGCCGGACGCGGCCCCGGCCGGTCCGGGCGCGAGGCCTACCGGGCCGGACGCGGCCCCCGCCCGGCGGGGCGCGGCATCGGCGGGGACGCCCGCGTGGCCGGGAACCGGCGGCCGGGGATGGAGCCAGATCCGCCCTCCGGTGACCCGCGAGGGCTCGCGCAGCAGCCGCGTCACCGCGTGGACGAGGGTGCTCTTGCCGGACCCGGTCTCGCCCGCGATGCCCACGACCTCGCCCCACCCCACCTGCAGGTCGACGCCCTGCAGGGCGGGCGTGTCCCCGTGCACGACGCTGAGTGCCTCCACCGTGAGCAGCGACGGCACATCCCGGCGTGGTCCGACCACGGGTGGAGCGAGGTGCGCGGCCTCGCCGGCCGGCGGGCACGCCGCCTGCGGGGGCGGCTGCGCCGCCGGGGCGGTCCGGCGCTCGGGCCCGCCCCGACTGCCCGGTGCCGGCGCACCACCGGAGGCGCTGGCGGGTGCGCCCGGGCGATGGCCGGCACCGGAACCCACCGGGGCGACGACGGTGTCCACCCCGAAGTTGACGAGGACCAGCGACGTGCCGAGGAGCGCCAGGCACGCGCCGGGCGGGACGATCCACCACCATGCGCCCACGCTGAAGGCGTCCGCGTTCTGCGCCCAGTAGAGCATGGTCCCCCAGCTCCACCGGTCGACGCCGCCGAGGCCGATGAAGGCGAGCGACGCCTGGGTGACGACGGCGAAGAGCATCGCCGTCACGAAGCCCGACGCAAGCACGGGCAGCACGTGCGGCAGGACCTCGGTCCAGAGGATGCGCCACGGCCGCTCGCCCGACGCCCGGGCCGCGGCGACGAAGTCCCGCTGCCGCAGCGACCGCGCCTGCGCCCGCACCACGCGCGCTCCGGTGGCCCACCCGACGGCCACGATGACGGCGACGACCCCGAGCCAGCCCGAGGACCTGAGGTAGGCGCTCATCACGATCACCAGGGGGAGGACCGGGAGGACCAGGAAGAGGTTGACCAGGGAGGTCACGGCCTCACCGGCCACCCCGCGCAGGTACCCGGCGGCCATCCCCACGGCGGCCGCCACCACGGTGGTGAGCAGACCGGCGACCGTGCCCACGAGCAGGCTCACCCTGGCGCCCACCAGCAGCTGGGACAGGACGTCCTGCCCGGTCTGGGTGGTGCCGAGCAGGTGGTGCCACGACGGTGCGGCCAGCGCCGCCACCGAGGTGGCCGACGGGTCGTCCGGGGCGACGAGCGGTCCCACCGCGGCGATCACCACGAACACCCCGAGGAGCACGACCCCGGTGGCTGCCGGGCGCGGGAGCGCCCGCCAGCGTCGGCGGAGGACGACGAACGGCGTGCTCACGACTGGGCGACGCGGGGATCGAGCAGGGCGGTCACCAGGTCGGCGAGTAGGTTGGCCAGGAGGACGGCGGCGGTGATGGCCAGGAACACCCCCTGCATGAGCGGCAGGTCGTCGTTGGCGACCGCGTTGTAGAGGACGAAGCCGATGCCCGGGTACGAGAAGACGATCTCGGTGAGGATGGCGCCGCCCACGACGAACCCGAGCGACACGGCCAGGCCCGCCACGTTCGGCAGGACCGCCGTGCGGGCCGCGTAGGCGAGCAGCACGCGCCGGGTGGGCAGGCCCTTGGCCTCGGCGAGGAGGACGTGGTCCTCGGCCAGGCTCGCCACCGTCATGTTGCGCATGCCGAGGAGCCAGATGCCGACCGAGCTCACGACGATGGTGGCCGCGGGGAGGACGGCGTGGTCCAGGGCGCTCCAGGCGAACGGCCAGTTCCACCCGGCCGTGGTGGTGGCCCCCGACCCCCCGCTGAGCGGGAACCAGTGCAGCGTGGCGGCGAACACGGTGAGCGACACGAGCGCCGTCCAGAAGTACGGGACCGACGCCAGCAACCCGGTAGCGGGGACCACCGCGTCGAACCACGTCCCCCGGCGCCAGGCGGCCACGACACCCAGCGCGGTGCCGACGGTGAAGCTGATCAGGGTGGCCATGCCCACGAGGCACACCGACCACGGCAGGCTCTGGGCCACCACGCTCGCCACGGAGCTCGGGAAGTACGTGATCGACACGCCGAGGCGGCCGTGCAGGAGCTGGGCCCAGAAGGCGACGTACTGGCCGGCCAGGCCCTGGCGGGTGTGGACGCCGAAGGCCAGGCGCAGCGCCCGGACCGCAGCGGGCGACGCCCGGCCGCCCAGGCGCAGCAGCTCGGCGGCGAGCGGGTTCCCCGGCATCAGGCGGGGCAACAGGAAGTCGAGCGACACAGCGGCCGCGAACGTGACGACGGTGAAGGCGGCGCGGTGGGCCACGTAGCGGGCCCGGGCCCACCACCCCCGGCGCGTCGGCGAGCCACCGGGCCGCCGCTCGCCTGCCACCGGGAGGGCACCCGGTCGAGGGCGCACGAGCACGCTGGCCAGCACGGCCTGCAGCGGGCCAGCCGGACCCCCGCCCCGGCCGCCCGCCCGGTCACCGCCGGCACCACCGGCACCGCCGGCACCACCGGCACCGCCAACACCACCGGCACCGCCAACACCACCCGCCGCCATGGCCGTCATTGTGGATGGAGGTGGGCGACCTGTCAAGATGTCTTGCTACTTCTACGGAGCACCCTGACGGATCGACCCGGTGGCGCGGCCGGTCCCGATGTGGGACCGTACGGCGATGACCCGGCCCGCCGCCCCCCTCGATGCCGTCATGGCCGGCGTCCCTTCTGCCTGGACGCTCCCGTCGTGGGTGCAGGACGTCGTCGCCCGCGGTGCCGTCGCTGCCCGGGACGCGAACCTCCTCGCCGTCGCCGACGCTCTCCCGCTGTCGACCGCGACCTTCGCGCGCGATCCCGGCGCGACGGCCGACCACCCGGTGCACGTCCTGGCCTTCGGCGGGTATGCGCACCGAGGCGGCGGCGCGGCGTCGCTCCGGGCACCCCGGTGACCCCACGCCGAAGCGCGGAGGCGGCCGTGCCGGCGCCAGGCGCCTTCCGGCCGGTGCCGCCGCGGCGGGGCTCGCCCGACCCGCTCTACGTCCAGATCCGCGACCAGCTGGCAGCGGCGATCGAGTCCGGGGTCCTGGCGCCCGGAGCTGCCGTCGCATCGGAGCCGGACCTCGCCGCCGCCTTCGGGGTGGGCCGGCCCACCGTCCGCCAGGCCATCGCCCTGCTGCGGCTCCAGGGCCTGGTGGTGACCCGGCACGGCCGCGGGACCTTCGTCACCGCCGGCCGGGTGAGGGCGGTGCCGGCCGGCGTCGACGGCATGCTCCGGACGCCCGGCGGCTCGGACCTCCGGGTGCTCGACGAGCTGGTCGACTCGGGAACCGTCGCCCACCCGCCGCTCCAGGTCCTCCGGGTGGACGAGGGCGGTCCGTGGTGGACGGTCACCCGCGTCCGGCACCTCGCCGACGACGGCCGACCCCTGTGCGCCCGGACCGACGCGTTCTCGACGCGCCTCGTCCCCGGGGCAGAACGACGGTTCGCGGCAACGGGGTCGGCCGAGGCGGCGGCCGCGGAGCTCGACGTGGCCACCAGCCAGCTCGCCGCCCGCGCCGTCGTGGTCCCCACAGCGTGGCGCCGCCCGCTGGCCGTGGTACCGGGCACGCCGCTGCTCGCGGTGGAGCAGGTGGACCGGACCGTGTCGGGCGCCGCGTGCCGCGCCGTCACCGTCTTGCTGCGCACCGACCTGGTCCCGCTGGTGACGGAGATCGCCGACGTGGCACACCGGGCGTGACCGCCCCCGACGGCCCCCGCGGCAGGCCGGCCGACGAACCGGCCGGCACGGAGTCCCGCACCGCGGGCCCGTCGCCCGGGGCCGGCCCACCACCCGCCGCTGCGCCCGCCCTGCCGGGCGGCACGCCAGCCACGGCAGCCACGGCAGGCACGGCAGCCACGGCAGGCACGCCAGCCACGGCAGGCACGCCAGCCACGGCAGGCACGGCAGGCACGGCAGGCACGGCAGGCACGCCAGCCACGGCAGGCACGCCAGCCACGGCAGGCACGGCAGGCACGGCAGGCACGGCAGGCACGGCAGGCACGGCAGGCACAGCAGGCGAGGGCGCCGGCCGGGCCGTCGCCGCCGCCGTAGCCGTGTCCGCCGCCGGGTCGCTGGCAGTGTTCCTGGTGGGCTCGCTCGCCGTGCAGATCCGGGGGTCGCTGCGGTTCGGACCTGCAGAGCTCGGCGTGGCGATCTCCGTGTACTACGTGGGCGCCGCCATCGGGTCGGTGCCGCTCGGCCGGCTCGCCGAGATCGTGGGCGGCGCCAGGGTGATGCGCGGTGCCGCCGCGTGCGGCAGCGCCGTCCTGCTGCTGATGGCGGCCCTGCTCCGCTCGCTCCCGGTCCTGGCCGTCCTGCTCCTGGCCGCCGGCCTGGTGAGCGCGGCCACCCAGCCGGCCACCAACCTGTTCCTCACCCGCCGCGCGCCGGCCGGCCGCCAGGGCCTGGCGTTCGGCCTCAAGCAGGCCGCCGTGCCGTCCGCCGCGCTGCTCGGCGGGCTGGCCGTGCCGGCGCTGGCGCTGACCGTCGGCTGGCGCTGGGCCTTCGCCGTGGCCGCGGTGCTCGCCGCTGGCGCCGCCGTGACCGTGCCACGATCGCGGACGAGCCTGGCGGAGCGCCGGCGGGCACCCCGGCCGACGCCGCGCCCCGGGTCACTGGCCCCCCTGGTCGTCCTCGCCACGGGCTTCGGGCTCGGCGTCTTCACCGCCACGGGGCTGAGCGCCTTCATCGTGAGCTCGGCCGTCGACGCCGGCATGCGCGCCGGGGACGCGGGCCTCCTCGCCGCGCTCGGCGGCGCCGTCGCCGTCGTGGCACGCGTCGCGTCCGGGGCCCGCGCCGACCGCAGGGGCCGGGCCCACCTGCCGGTCGTCGCGACCATGCTGGCGGCCGGCGCCGCCGGGTACGTCGCGCTCGCCGTCGGTGCCGCCCAGCACGACCAGGCGCTGCTGGTGGCCGGGGTGGTCGTCGCCTACGGGTCGGGATGGGGATGGAACGGCCTGTTCAACTACGCGATCGTCCGCTCGCACCCCGAGGCTCCCGCCCGCGCCACCTCGGTCACCCAGGTCGGCGGGCGCCTGGCCGGTGCCGCGGGCCCGCTCGCCTTCGGCCTGCTCGCCACGCACGTGTCGTACGCGGCGGCATGGGGCGTCGACGCCGGCATGGCCCTGGCCGCCGCCGCCGTCGTCCTGGTCGGGCGACGCCTGCTCGTGGCGGCCCGCCGCGCCTGACGCTCCCGCTCAGCTGGCCGGGCGGCGGGCCAGGGCGGCGAGCGCCGGCGCGAGCTCCTGCCACTGCCGGCGGGGGACGCCGCGGCGCTCCTCGGCGATGGGCTGCACGCAGACGTGGTCGGCGCCGGCGTCCAGGTGCGCTGCGACCCGGGCGACGACGACGTCCACGGTCCCCCACGCGACCAGCGCGTCCACCACCGCGTCGGTGCCGCCGTCGTGCAGGTCCTCCTCGGCGAAGCCGAGCCGGACCAGGTTGCGCACGTAGTTGGGCTGGGCCAGGTACACCGAGGTGTAGGCCCGGCCGATCTCCCGCGCCCGGCCCGGGTCCGTCTCGAGCACCACGGCCTGCTCGGGGCAGAGCAGCGGACCCGCGCCCAGGATCTGCCGGGCTCCCGCGGTGTGCTCGGGCGTGACGAAGTAGGGGTGGGCCCCGTCCGCCTGCGCCGCCGCGAGCTCCAGCATCCTGGGACCGAGCGCGGCGAGCACCCGCCGGACCGGGACCGTCGGCCGCTGCGCGGTGTACGGCGCCGCGTCGACGGCCGCGAGGTAGTCGCGCATCGCCTGGAGCGGTCGCTCGTACCGGTGGCCCCGCAGGTCCTCCACCAGGTTGCGGTGGCTGACGCCCAGCCCGAACACCGCCCTGCCCGGGAACGCCTCGGTCAGGCCCCTCATGGCGCCGGCCATGGTGACGGCATCGCGGGCCCAGATGTTGGCGATGCCGGTGGCGCCGACGATGCGCGTCGTTGCCGACAGCAGCAGGGCCAGGTGCACGAAGACGTCGCGTCCGGCGACCTCCGGCAGCCAGATGGCCCCGTACCCCAGCTCCTCGAGCTCGGCCGCGAGCTCCCGGGCCTCCGAGGCCGGGACGAAGTCGAGCGTGCCGGTCCAGATGCCCACCGCCCCTAGTGCCGCCCGCGTGCTGGCGATGGTGGCGTCGGCGTCGTCGCTCGCTTCAGTGCCCATGCCACGGATGCTACGCGGCTCGCGCTGCGGGCGTCGGACCTCGGCATGGGGCGGCTCACACCGGGCGGTGGCCACGGTTTCGCGGCGGAACGGGCCTCACACCAGGTAGCGGAAGACCGGGCTGTCCGGTGGCAGGTGCCGGGCGTGGATGCCCGATCCGGCGATGCGCTCCAGCAGCGGGCCCAGGTCGTCGCGGTCGGCGAGCTCGATGCCCACCAGGGCCGGACCCAGCTCCCGGTTGCTCTTCTTCGTGTACTCGAAGAGCACGATGTCGTCGGTCGGCCCGAGGCACTCGTCGAGGAACCGGCGCAGGGCACCGGGCTGCTGTGGGAACTCCACGATGAAGTAGTGCTTCAGCCCCTGGTGCACCAGGCTCCGCTCGACGATCTCGCTGTACCGGGCGACGTCGTTGTTGCCGCCGCTCAAGACGCAGACGACGGTGGCGCCGGCGATGCCGTCGCCGAGCTGGTCGAGCGCGGCGAGGGCGAGCGCTCCCGCAGGCTCGGCGACGATCCCGTCGTCCTGGTACAGCTCGAGCTGCTCCGTGCACACCCGGCCCTCGTCCACGACCAGGACCTCGTGCACGAGATCGCTGGCCACGGCGAACGTGAACGTCCCGGGCGTGCGCACGACGGCGCCGTCGACGAAGTCGTCGGTCACGTCGATGGTGACCGGGTGCCCGGCCTGCAGCGACCGCAGCATGGCCGGCGCCCCCGCCGGCTGCACCCCGACCAGCCGGGTCTCGGCCCCGAGGCCGTCGAGGCAGGCCGCGGCGCCGGCGGCCAGCCCGCCACCACCGATCGGGACCACCGCGACGTCGGGCGGACGACCGAGCTGCTCCACCACCTCGAGCATGACGGTGCCCTGTCCGGCCGCCACGCGGGGGTCGTCGAACGGCGGGACCAGGGTGGCTCCCGTGTGCCGCGCGAAGTCGGTCGCCGCGTCGTTCGCCTCGTCGAAGCCGTCGCCGACGAACCGCAGCTCCACGAGGCCACCACCGAGCGCGGCGATGCGGCCGACCTTCTGGCGCGGTGTCCGCACGGGCAGGAAGACCACCCCACGGACACCGAGGTGCCGGCACGTCCAGGCCACGCCCTGCGCATGGTTGCCGGCGCTCGCGCAGACGACGCCTGCAGCCAGCGTCTGCGGGGGCAGCGACGACACCAGGTTGTAGGCACCGCGGATCTTGTACGAGCGGACGGCCTGCAGGTCCTCGCGCTTCAGGTGGACGTCCGCGCCGTAGCGGTCGGACAGCCTGTCGCTGCGCTCCAGCGGCGTGCGGACCCCGAGGGGGCCGAGCCGCTCGGCAGCGGCGCGCACGTCAGCCAGGCCGAGCCGCTGCCGCCAGGCGCCGGGTGCGCCCGTCGTGCCGGGAGCACCCGGATCCGTACCCACCCATCCGATGATACGGGCGGCGCGACCGCTGGCCGTCCGCGCGGTACGCGGTCCCCTGCCGCCGCGGGCGAGCGCACCGCCCTGCGCTTCCGCCAGCCCCGCCCTGCTCTGCCGCCAGCCCCGCCCGGCACACCAGCCCCGCCGGGCGCGCCAGCCCCGCCGGGCGCGCCCGAGCCACCAGCCACCCGGACCCGCAGGGTGCCGTCTAGTGCGCCGGCACCTGCCAGCCCTGAGCCTCTGCCGTCTCCTTGCAGGTCGGGCACAGGGGGTAGCGCTTGGGGTCGCGGCTGGGGACCCAGACCTTGCCGCACAGCGCCACGCAGGGCGTGCCGTTGACGATCGCCTCGACCACCGTGCCGAACCGCTCGTCGACGATGTGGGCCATCCGCTCGTGGTCGCCGTCGGTGGTCGGGTCGGCGACGTCGGGCCTCGTTCCCACGTCGGTCACTGCGCACCTCCTCCGTGGCAGCCTGGACGGTGCCACCACAACCGTGCCGCCTGAGGGCGGACTGCGTCAACCGTACGCGCCTCCATCCGGCTGCCCGGTCGTGCGGCACCCGGCAGCCGGCCGCCGCCACGCCCGCGGCCCCTCCGGCCCCCCCTGCCGCCACGCCCGCGGCCCCTCCGGCCCCCCCT
>JAJZYI010000300.1 GCA_021798135.1 Actinomycetes bacterium
CCGGGGTGCCGGCATCGGTGCCGGCGGGCCCGGCGCCGCGGCTCCGCACCCGGCGGCGCCGGTCCAGCGCGGTGCCGAGCGCCATCGTCGCCACGTAGCCCGCCGATCCGGCCAGCACGCCGACCACCAGGCGGCCGAGCAGCGCGGGGCCGGTCTGCCCGCCGGACACGTCGACGCCCGCGGCCGCGGCGACGACGAGCACGGCACTGGCCACCACGACCCGGCGCAGGGACCCCCCGATCGTCTCGGCCCCGATCCCACCCACCGCCCGGTGCACGCGCGACAGCGCGACGACGGCCGCCACCGTGTACGCGGCGGCGATGGCGGCGGCGATGCCGCGCACCCCGAGCGGGCGGTACAGGGCGACGGCGAGCACGACGGTGAGGCCGTTCTCCAGCGCGTACAGCCAGAAGGCGCTCCGCATGTCCTGCATGGACTGCAGGGCCCGTATGGCGTACAGGAACACGCAGAACCCCGGCAGGCCGAGGGCCAGGACGGCGAGCGCCTCGGCGGTGCTGGACGAACCGGCCTGGTGGGTGAGATGTCCCAGGACCCCGACGGCGACATGCGCCAGCACCACCATGCCCGCCGCGGCCGGGACGATCACGGCCAGGATGGCCCGCAGGCCGGTGGCGAAGCGCCGGCGGTACCCCGGCAGGTCCCGCAGCGTCCAGCGCTCGGCCAGCTCGGGCGCCGTCGCGCTCATCACCGAGACGGCGACCACCCCGAACGGGAGCTGGAAGAACTGCCAGGCGTAGGTGTAGGCGGAGACGGCTCGCGGCCCGATCGCCTCCGACAGCGCCAGCACGACGATCAGCGACACCTGGTTGGCGACCACCAGGCCGAAGGTCCAGCCGGACAGGCGCACGATGGTGCGGACCGCCTCGTGGCGCAGCCGGGGCAGCCAGCGGAGCCGCAGGTCCGCGCGCCGCAGGGCGGGCACGAGCGCCACGGCCTGCAGGAGCACCCCCAGCGTGGTGCCGACTCCCAGCAGCAGCAGCCAGCCGCGGTGGTCCAGCAGCGCCTGGGCGCCGCCCGGGGCGCCGACGATGGCGGGCCCGACGAGCTGGCGGAAGAGGACCAGGACGGCGATGAGCACCAGGTTGTTGACGATGGGCACGAACGTCGGGGCGGCGAAGTGCCGGCGCGTGTTGAGCACCGCCGTAGCCAGGGCGATCAGGCCGTAGCAGGCGAGCTGGGGGACGAACAGCACCAGCAGGTCGGTGGCGAGCTGGCGGTCGGCGGCGGCGTGCGCGGTGGAGCTCAGCCCCATGAGCGCGTCGACGACGATCGGGGCGGCGACCAGGAACACCACCGAGGCCACGGCGATGGCGACGACGGCCATGCTCACCACCGCGGAGATCGCCTCCCAGGCCTCGTCCTCCGCCCGGCTGGCCAGGCGCTCCACGAACACCGGGATGAAGGTGGCGGCCAGCACGCCGCCGAGCACCAGGTCGACGACCATGTTCGGGATGGTGTTCGCCAGGTTGTAGTCGCCCGACACGCCGGCGAAGCCGAGCGCGTAGATCGTCGCGACGGTGCGCAGCAGGCCGGTGGCACGCGACAGCAGCGTGCCGACGGCCATGACCCCGGTGGCACGGACCATGTCGGTGCTGCCGGGGAGCCCGCCGCCGGCACCGGCCGACAGCCCGGCCGGGCGACCGGCGCCGAGAGCGCCGAGGTCCCCGCCGCTCGGCGGGACCGGTCCCCCGGTCATGGCCGCGTCGCCGGGCCGGGGCGTGCCCCTGCCGGGTGCTCGTGCCCGGCCGCCGGGAGCGGCTCGGCCGCCGCGGCACGCGATCGCCGGCCGTGGCGGGCGCGTCGCCTGCCCCGCCAGCCCGTCCGGGCCCACCACAGCAGCAGCACCACGCCGGCCGCGACCGACAGCGCGACGGCCTCGACCGAGGTGGAGAGGGACCGGACCGTCATCTGGCCGCGCAGCATGGCCAGCGTCCCGCCGGGTGCGTCGAAGGTGACCGCCACCCTGAAGTCACCGCCGATGCGGGCCCGCATGGACACGTACACGGTGTTCGTCGCCTTCGACAGGACCACGTCGCACGAGACGCCGGTGAAGCCCGCCGGTCCCCGGTCGGTGCCGGCGCACTGGCCGCCCGGGGTGAACAGGAGCTTGTCGCTCGACACCGTGAGGGTGCCCGACACCGGGAAGCCGGTGGTGCTGCCCAGGGTGATGGGCACCCGCAGCACCGAGCTCGACGTGAGCCGGACGTCCCCTGCCGACAGCGTGATCCGGCCGAGCTCCGAGCCGAGCGACCGCTCGAAGCCGGCCACCGCCCGGCGCTGCTCGACGGGGCGCAGGTCGCTCGACTCGGCGCGCAGCAGCTCGGCGCCCAGGACCGTGACCTCCTGCTGGCCCGCGGGAGTCGCGCTCACGGCGGCGGCGTAGGCGTCGAGCCGCGCCCGTGCCGTGCGGATGGCCTGCACGGGCAGGCCACGGCTCCCGCCGGCACCGACCAGGTGGCGGCTGGCCGGCTGGCCGTTGGCGCCCACCGGTACCTGCGCGAAGAGCTGGGACAGGGTCACCGGCAGGAGGGCGGGGTCCGCGAGCACGCCGGCGACGAGGTCTGCGACCTCGCCGGGCGCCACGGCCGCGCCCGACGGGATGGCGAGCACCACCCCGCGCGGCTGCGCCGGTGTCGGGGCCTCGAAGTACGTGAGCGACAGGTCGGCGAGCAGCTGGTGCGCCCGGAGCGCGGGATCGGGGGCCGGCTCGGTGATCTCGCTGGCCAGCTGGCTGTCGGACTCGATGGCGGTGATCTCGCCTCCGGCGACGCCGGTGACGGTGAAGGGCGCGGTGCAGGTGATCGAGCAGCCCCCGCCGGTGACCGCCGACGCCGGGACCACCAGGCGGCGGACGGGATCGCAGGACTGCGAGGCCAGCGCGCCGGCCGCCTGGGTGCCGAGCGGCGCGTCGCTCACCCAGGTGCCGACGGAGGAGCGGGGCGGCACCAGCTCCTGGCAGGCGCGGCTGATCTGCTGCGCCAGCTCGCCGCCGAGCCCCGCGTCGACGAGCGCGCCGGCGTCGACCGGCACGTAGCCCTCCGACACGACCTGGTGGGCGGGGTCGTCGGCCGCTGCCTGCACCGCGGTCACGGCCTGCCGGTCGGCGGCGCTGCCGCCGCGCCCGAGGAGGCCGAGGGCCGCAGGCTCGGGGACCACGGTCAGCGGCATCGACGGGGGGGACGACACGGCGCGTGCCATCCGGGCGAGCTGGCTGACCGCCCCGGCGGGCGGCTGCCCGGTCGCGGCGGTGACGGTCAGCGGCACGACGAGGGCCACGCGCAGCGGGCTGGTGGCGTGGTACGGGTTGCCGGCCGGGTACGCGTAGACCATCTCGGTGACGAGGTCGGCCGTCGGGGCGCCGCGCGCCGGGCCGACCTGGATCTCGACCGGGTAGACGCCGCCGCAGGTGCCGGGACGGCCGTACGCGCAGCCGAGCGGGGCCGGACCGAAGGTGCCGGCCGGGGGCGAGGCCCCGGCCGGCGTGCTCGCCGATGCGCCGCCTGCCGACGGGCCTGCCGCCACTCCGCCCGTTGGCGTGCCCGGCGTGGGTCCGTCGGGCGTCCGCAGGTCGACGGTCACCTGGTAGCGGCCGCTGCCGGCCCCGGGGAGCGAGCTGAGCGGGACCGGGTCCGACCGGAAGGTCGCGACGCCGGAGACGGTGCCCGCCAGGGTCTGGGAGAGCGCGGTCCGGGTGTGCAGCCTGGAGTAGACGGTCACCGTCACGTCGAGCCCGCTGGCCCGGGCGCCGGAGACGGCGACGGTCGCGGTGAACGCCTGGCCCGGTCCGACCGTCCACGGCTGGCGGACCAGCTCCAGGCTCGGCCCGGGGCTGGCAGCGGCCACCGGCCCGGCCGGCCGGCCCGGTGCCGTGGCCGTGTCGCCGCCGCGCCCCTGCCGGGTCGTGCCGGTGGGCGAGGCGAGGGCACCGCCGGAGGCCGGGGCGGTGCCGGTCACGAGGCGCGGGGCGGTGGCGGCAGGGAGGGGCCGGGCGGTGCCGGTCACG
>JAJZYI010000301.1 GCA_021798135.1 Actinomycetes bacterium
GTTGGCCACCAGCAGCACCAGCACCAAGTCGAAGATGGTCATCTGGCCGAGCTCACGCTTGCCGAAGATCCGCAGCGCGACCATCAGGACCAAGTAGATGGTCATCGAGCGCACCACGAGGTCCCATGGTGGGATCGCTAGATGGGTTAGGCCCACGAGATTTCTCCTTGGCTGAGGCGGTTCCTTGGGAATGGCGCTGGCCCTCCCCGATGCCGGCCATCCTGCCTGATCCAGCCGTCCCACGCCAGCGGCCGGTCGCGATGAGAAGCTGAGGAGGTGATGGGTTCGCGGGTGGCTCAGCCGCTGGTGATCGCGCATCGGGGGGCCTCGGGGGAGCTTCCGGCCAACACCTTGGAGGCCTTCGAGAGGGCGATTGCGTTGGGGGCCGACATGGTCGAGTTCGACGTCCGCCGCACTGCCGACGACCGCCTGATCGTCTTCCATGATGCCGAGGTCGCCGGCCGGCCGGTGGGCTGGCCCGGCGATCGCCGCCAGCGGCCTGGTGGCCGCCGTCGGCCTGGCTGCGCCGGTGGTCGCCCCGGGGGTGGCCGGGGCCGCGGCCCACGACCGCTGGGGCACCCACGGCGGGTCGGGCGGCGACCACGGGCCCGGGGGTGACCACGGGCGCGACGGCGACGACGGCCCGGTGACCACCGCCGCCTCGGGGCAGCAGGTGCCGATGCTGTGCTCGGTCGTCTGGAACGGCAGGCCGGTGGGTCGCGCCGGGCACGTGCCGCTCGTGGTGGACGTGAGCGCCGGAGCGCCGGCGGCGGTCGGCACCGGCCAGCCGCTGGTGCTGCACCCGACGGTCACGGTCCAGCTGCCCTGGTGGCTCGCCGGCCTCGGGGGCACCGGGGTCGACGTGACGGGCGCATCGCTCACGGTGTCGGGGACCGACGTGCACCCGACGACGCTCACCGCGCACGCCGCGCTCCCCGTGACCGTGTCGGGCGGGTTCTTCCACCACACGGCGACCGCCAGCTTCGGTGCGCTCACGTTCACCGCGGGCACGCCGGGGACCGCCGTCCTGCGGGTGCAGGGGTTCGCCGTCGACCTCACCGTGACGCACCTGTTCTGGCACGCCACCGTCGGAGCCATGTGCTCGGCGGACCCCGACGACGCCTCCTCCGTCGTGGCGCGGGTGCCGGTGGCGGCCACGTCGACGGTCCCGGTGGGCGGCGAGGGTGCCGCCGTCCTGGCCGGGGCGCTCGGCATGGTCGGCGTGGTCGTGGGCCGCCGGCGCTGGCGGCGGTTCGTCGCCCGCTGAGCGGATGCGACCGTCCGGACCCGGCCCGGTGCCGGCACAGCCCGGCCGGCCCCGCTTTGCCGGCCCGCCCGTCGGCGGGCCGGCCGCCAGCCGGCGCGAGGCGGTGGGCCGCGGTGCGGCTGGTAGCATCGGACGCGCCGGACGGGCGGGTCGGGGGGCGAAGGGGAGCGACGTGGTGGCCAGCGAAGTTCCGCCGAGCGTGCGATGACCATCGCCCGTTTCTCCGCCAAGCGCGTCGCCGTCGTCCTGGCCCTCGTCGGTATCGGGTTCTTCCTCTTCGAGTACCCGTTCCGCGTGTTCGAGACCATGCTGTCCGGCGGCCTGCTCCATGCGCTGCACGTGCCGGGCGTCGTCAGCTCCTCCGGTGTCTACACGTACGTCCGCCAGCACGGGACCAACAACTACATCGCGCTGGAGATGGCGCCGCAGTGCTCGTCGCTGCCCGCCGTGCTCGGGATCTTCGCCCTCGCGAGCCCGATGGTGCCCACGGCCGGCCGGCGCGTCTACCGGGGCGCGCTCCTCGCCTCGGTCATCGCCGTCGTCGGCAACATCGTCCGCACCGACGCCGTCCTCGCCGTGGGCATCGGCTTCGGCTTCATCTCCCTCGTCTTCTTCCACACCTGGGTCGCCGCCATCTTCGACTTCGCCGCGGTGCTCCTCGGGTGGATCCTGATGGTCCGCATGCAGCTCCCGAAGAGCGCCGACGACGTGCCGGGCGCGCCTGCCCAGGCCGCCCACCCCGGCCCGCCCGGTCCCGGCACCGGCCCGCACGAGCCCGGGGGCGCAGGCGACGGTCTCACGGTCGGGGCGCCCGGCGCCGCACCGACCCCTGCGACGCCGGCCGCCGTGCCCGTGGGCGGGGACGTCGGCCGATGCTGAGCACCGTTGCCGAGCTGACGGTCAGCATCGGCGCGGGGGCGATCCTGGGCGCCGGCGTGTGGCAGGTGGCGCTCCGGGACCGCCTGAAGCGCGACATCTCGGCCTCCCTGTCGTCCCCCGACCCCGACGTCCGCCGAGCGGCCGTGGAGGTCGCCGCGAGCCACGGCGTCGGGCGCTTCGCCAAGCCACTGGTGCAGCGGGTCGAGACCGAGACCGAGCCGGAGATCCTGGACGCCATCGCCGCCGTCGTCGCCCGGGGCCAGTGGGAACCGCTCACGTCACCCGAGCTCGCCGCGCTCCGCATGTGGTCCCAGCAGTACCTGGGGCGCGGCGGGCCCGACGGCGCGGGGCGCCGCGACGACCGATCGCCGGGCCGCGCCGGCGGCAGTGGAACCGTGGCCGTCCCGGGACGTGACGCCGATGCGGGCTGCGACGCGGCGGAGGATGCCGGGACGGCCGGCGCCGACAGGCCCGCCGGGGACGCCGTCGCCGCGGGCAGCATCGGCAGCCCCGCTCGCGCTGCCACAGGTGCGCGCGCGTCGGCGGACGGCGACGCCGACGGCAGCCCCAGCCCCAGCGCCCGCGAGGGCGACGGCAGCGACGCCGCCGGTGTGGCGAGCGGCAACGGCCTGGTCGGCGGCAGTGCCGCCGGCGCGGTGGACGGCAACGGCCTGGTTGGCGCCGGCGCTGCCGACGGTCGTCCGCCCGCCGGCGACGGCGATCCCGGTGCGGTGAACGGCAACGGCTCGCTGGCCGGGTCCGGTGCAGGGGAGCACGGCCCCACTGCCGCCGCGGCGCCCGGGCCGGACGGCTCGGGCTGGACCGCCATGCCGCTGCCGGCCTCGTGGCCGGAGCTGACCGACGTCCCGCCACCGCCGCACTCGGCCCGCCGGGCGCCGGCGGCCGGCCCGTCCGGCGCCCCGGCGCCCGGCGCCGACGCGGCACCGGTACCGGGCCCGCCCGCCGTCGCGCCGGGAGCGGTGCTGGTCGCCGACGCCGCCAGCCCGGCCGGGGCCGTCGTCGTGCAGGCCCTGCGCCGCCTCGGCGTGCCGGCCGCGGCTCTCGTCGAGGCGGGAGCCCCCGTCGCGGACTCGGGCCCGGTCCCCTCGGTGCCCGTCCCGCCGGTCGGGTCGTCGGCGTTCGCCGACGCGGTCGTCGACACGTCCCGCCAGCTCGGGGCGACGGCCGTGCTGGCTCCCACCGCCGCTTCCGTCGACGCCCTGGTCGGCGCCGGCGACCGGCTGGCCGAGGCCGGCACCCGCACGCTGCTGCCCGGCGCAGGCGTCGTCTCGGAAGGCCGGCTCGTCCGCTGGCACGACCGCCGCCTCGACAGGGTGGCCGCGGCCATCGCCGGTGGCGGCGTCGGCTTCCCGCCGACCCGGGGCCGTGTCCGCGGGTTCGTGGCCGAGGCGCTCGTCGACGGCGGCGCCGTCGTCGGCGCGGTGGTGCTGGAGCCCGACGGTCCGGGCGCCACCCGGCTGGCCGCCGGAGCGCGACCGGTGCCGGCGGCGGGTCCCGCGCCCGGAGCCCGGGCCGTCCACCGGCCTGCGGTGGCCGAGGCGATCGCCGACGCCGTCGAGGGAACCGGCTACCGGGGCCCGCTGCACGTGCGGGGCGGGATCGGCAGCGACGGCTCGGTGTGGCTCAGCGCGGTGGAGCCCGGCTTCTCACCGGCGCTGGCGCTGGCGCTCGCCACCGGAGCGGACCTCGTCGGCCAGTGGTACGCGGCCGTCGCCGGCCTGCCGGTCGACCCTGCGCGGCTCCGCTACGACGCGGGCCCCGTCGGCGGGGCCGTGCCCTCGCCGCCGCGCCAGGCCGCAGGCGGCCCGGGCGCCCGCCGTGCCGTCGGCACGGCAACCGGGGCAGCGT
>JAJZYI010000302.1 GCA_021798135.1 Actinomycetes bacterium
AGCCCAGACCGCACCCGCAGCCCAGACCGCATCCGCAGCCCAGACCGGACCCGCAGCCCAGACCGGACCGGCCGGCCCGGCTCCCGCGGCGACCCCGGTCAGCCTGGCGGTCGCGCCGGCGGCCGGGAGCCGGTCCGCACTCGACCTGACGGCGACCGTCGGCGCACCGTCGGCACCGGCTGCCGCCGGAACGGAGGTGACGTTCTACGTGGAGGTCACCGAGTTCAACGGGAGCGGGCTGATGCAGATCGGCCAGGCCACGACTCGCCCCGGTGGCACCACCGAGATCACCTACGAGCCCACCTGGACCGGCGAGGAGCACTTCGTCGCTCACGTCACCGGGGCCGGCGGCGCGGTCGCCGGGAGCGCATCGGCAACGTACCGCGTCACCGTCGACCCGCCCGGCCTGCCCAAGAGCGTCTACGAGTACCAGCGCCCGCTGCACACCACCGGCCACTGGCTGGTGACCACCCTGCTCACCATCGTGGCCGTCGTCTGGATCCTGCTGCTCGGGAGCCTGGCGCTGGTGGTGGTGCGGATGCCGAGGCTCGGCCGCCCGTGAGGCACGACGCACCCGTGACGACGCGCTCGACGGCCCGAGGCGGAGGAAGAGGTTGGACCATGAGGAGCCGGACCACACCGACGCGGGCCTGCGGGGCAGCAGGGGGCGACGCTCCCGGCCTGGCGGCATGCGGTGCGAGGCCACGGCCGCGACGCTCGATGCCGTGTCGCGGCGGTGCCCTCCTGACCGCCCTGGGTCTGGGAGCCGTGCTGCTGGCCGCGTGCAGCACCCCGAGCCCGCCCTCCCACCTGGCCAAGCTGGCGGGCAACGCGCCGTGGATGGTCGTGAAGAAGCCGACGACCGGGTCGAGCGGCCCGACCTCGACCATCGACCTGCAGATCGACGACGTGAACACGCCGGAAGGCTCCGAGCCGGCCTACGTCGGGTCCGGCGGCGTGGGCTCGCCCGTCCTGTTCACCGCCAAGGTGGGCGAGACGGTCAAGGTCGTCGTCGTCAACCACGACGCCATGCCGCACACCTTCACGTCGCCGGACCTGGGCGTCAACGCGGCCATCGGCCCGGCCTCGACCACGACCTTCAGCTTCACCCCGTCGGCGGCAGGGACCTTCTCGTGGTATTGCACCGTCCCGTGCGGCGACTGGGTGATGAGCCACGCCGGGTACATGAAGGGCTCGGTCGAGGTCACCGCATGAGCGGCTCCCTGTCTGGTCGGGCCGGCGCGCCGATGTCGGCACGGCGCACGCCGTGGCTGCGCCGCCGGCCGTCCCTGCGGACGCTGACCATCGCGCTGGGTGCCATCTGGCTGCTCGACGGCCTGCTGCAGCTCCAGCCGTCGATGTTCTCCAGGTCCTTCACGGCGATGCTCGCCGGCTCCGCCCAGGGCCAGCCGTGGTGGATCCTCCACAGCGTGACGCACGTCGCCCACGACCTCGCCCCGCACGTCGCCCAGTGGAACGTGCTGTTCGCCCTGACGCAGCTGGCCATCGGGTTCTGCCTGCTGGCCGACCGGGCCGTGAAGCCGGCCCTGGCCGCGTCCATCGTGTGGTCGATCGCCGTCTGGTGGTTCGGCGAGGCGTTCGGCGGCGTCTTCAGCGGGAACGCCAGCCTGGTCACCGGCGCCCCCGGCGCGGTGCTCATCTACGGCCTGCTGGCGCTGCTCGTCTGGCCCCGCGACCGGGGCCTGGCCACCGACCGGGGCCTGGCCACCGACCGGGTGGCCCCGTCGGCCGCCCAGAGCGTCGTCGGCGCCTGGGGCGGCCGGACCATGTGGGCCGTCCTGTGGGTCGGCAGCGCCGCCCTGCAGCTGCTGCCCGCCAACCGGTCGGACGGGGCGATCAGCTCGGCCATCAGCGGTGGCGCCTCGGGCGAGCCGCACGTCCTGGCCTCCCTCGCCGGCGACGCCGCGCGCCTGATCGGCTCCCACGGCATCACGGCAGCGGTCGTCCTGGCGGTCGTCGAGGCCGCCATCGGCCTGGGCGTGCTGTCGCGCAGGTCCAACGCGGCCCTGGCCGCCGGCATCGCCGTCTCGCTCGCCGTCTGGGTGGTGGGCCAGGACCTCGGCGGGATCCTCACCGGGAGCGGCACCGACCCGAACGCCGGTCCCCTCTTCGTGCTGCTGGCGATGGCACTGTGGCAGGGCGTGCCCCGGACTGCCGTGGCCGGGGCACGGCGGGGCAGGGAAGCGGCGGGCCGGGCACGCGCCGCGCTGGATGCCCGGGCCGGTGCGCCCGCGGGCGCCTGACCACGGCCTTTCGCCGGCAGCCTGACGGCCGACCGTCCCCCACTGGCGCCCGGCCACCGCGGCCCGCCCGACGTCAGGTCACGTCACGTCACGGGCCACCGTGGACCAGCAGCTGGTCGGCAGCGCCGGCGGCGGCGACGCACGGCTCGGCCCCGGGCACGCGCAGCGGCACCGTCGCCTGCACCCGCGTCCCGCCTGGTGACGACTCGACGGCGAGGACACCCCCGAGGAGGCCGGCACGCTCGCGCATCCCCCGGAGCCCCAGGTGCCTGCCGTCGGGCGTGACGTCGGGGTCGAACCCGCTCCCGTCGTCCTCCACCGTCAGCAGCACCTGCGACTCCTCGAACTCGATCGTCGCCACGACCCGCCGGGGCGCGGCGTGCTCGAGCGCGTTGTGGATGGCTTCCTGCGCGATCCGGTAGAGGCCGAGCTCGCACTCCGGCACCAGCCGGCGCTGGGCGCCGCCGACGCCGACGTCGATGCGCACGGCACCGTCGGCTGCGTCCTCGGCGTCGGCGACCAGGTCGCGCAGCGCGGCCACCAGACCGAGGCGTTCCAGGGCCGGCGGGCGCAGGCCCTGGGCGAGGTCGCGCAGGCGCCGAGCGGCGTCGAGGATCTCGGCATGGGCCTCCGACAGGCGCCGGGCCCCGTCGGGGGGGATCCCCGGCTGCATGCCGAGCAGCTCCAGGCGGTGGGCCACGTGCACCAGGCTCTGGAGGGGATCGTCGTGCAGCTCCCTGGCGAGGCGGGACCGCTCCTCCTCCTGGGCTCCGAGCAGCGCGGCGGCGTACGCCTGGACGTCGCGCCAGGCACGGCGCTCGGCGGTGACGTCCTGCAGCAGGACCTGGAACTGCGCGCCGCCCTCGCCGGTCGACACGCTGCTCAGGTAGCGGAACGCCGCCGGGGTCCCGTCGACGACGAGGTCGACCCGCCCCGTGCTGGCGCCGGCGGCGAGCGCCGCCGGGGAGAACCCGAGGAGCCCCTCCATGGTGCCCTCCAGGACGGCGCTGCCGAGCACCGACCAGGCGGCGGGGTTGGCGTCGAGGACCCGTCCACCCCCGTCGAAGGTCAGGATCGGGGCGCGGGTGGCGGCGAACAGCTGCCGGTACCGGGCCTCCGTCGCCCGCCGGCGTGCCAGGGCAGCCGCGGCGGCGGCCCTCGCCATCCCCTCGCGCTCGATCCGCTGGCCCACGATGAGGGCCACGGTGTCGATGAGCAGCAGGCACACCAGGTCGGCGCCCGGGTCGCCGTGGTGGGGGCGGGCGGCGAGGTCGGGGACCCACAGGAGGGTGGCCCACAGCGCCGTGGCGGCCGAGCCGTGGAGGCCGAAGCGGAGCGCGGCGTAGGCGACGGGCGCGAGCAGCGCGGCCACGGGGAGCTCGGCGACGACCGACGAGCCGACGATGCCGGTGTGGTCGAGGACGAGGTGGACGACGGTCAGCGCCACGACGCTGGCCTGGACCACCCAGAAGGCGGGATCGGCGACGGGCGGGTGCAGGGCCCGGCGCAGCACGTCGCCGGCGCGGATGCTCGAGAGCGCCGAGCGCCATCCGGCGGTGTCGGCACCCGCCACGTCGCGGGCACGCGACCGGTCCGGCGGCACCGCGGGCGCCTGCGCAGCGCCCGGGCCGCCGGACGGAGCTGAGGCCGCCGATCCCGCGCGCGGCGAGGGTCTTGATCGGGCCGGCG
>JAJZYI010000303.1 GCA_021798135.1 Actinomycetes bacterium
CCGCCCGTGTCGGCCCCGGTCCAGCCGTCGGCCGCGTCGGAGGTGCGGCCGCCCGGCGAGCCGCGGCGGCGCTCGGCGGCAGGCCGCCGGGCCGGGGCGTCGGTGACGACCACGTCGTCGCGGTGGTACACGAACTGCAGGGCGCCCACCTCCACCAGGTCGCCGTCGGCGATCCCGGCGCGCACCAGCGCCCGCTCCACCCCCAGGCGGCGCAGGCGCCCCTGCACCACCTCGAGCGCCTGGTCGCCGGTCAGGTCCGACAGGGCCACGGCGCGCGCCGCGGCCCGGCCGCCGACGACGAAGTGGTGCGGCGCGGCGAGGGTCACCTCCACGCCCTCGGGCACCGGCCGGTGCACCACCATCGGCGCCCGCGTCGGGGCGGGCTCCGCCTGGCGCGCCGCCGCCACCAGCTCGGCGAGCCGCCCCGTGAGCTGCGCCAGGCCCGCGCCGGTCACGGCCGACACGACCATGTCCGCCGGCCCCGCGTCGGGCGCCGCCATCTCCGCCGGTCCCGCGTCGGGCGCCGCCATCTCCGCCGGTCCCGCGTCGGGCGCCGCCCGGGGCGCGGCGTCCGCCTTCGAACCGACGACGAGGCGCGGGCGCTGCAGCAGCTCGGCCCGGTACCGGCCGAGCTCGTCGAGCAGCACCCGCAGCTGGTCGTCGGGCGACCGGCCGTCGGCCGGCGCCAGGTCGAGCAGGACGACGAGCACCCGTGCCCGCTCCACGTGGCGGAGGAAGCGGTGCCCGAGGCCCCGGCCCTCGGCGGCGCCCTCGACCAGCCCGGGGACGTCGGCGACGACGTACTCGACCTGGTCGGCAGCGTCGCCGACGCGGACGACCCCCAGGTGCGGCTCGAGCGTCGTGAAGGGGTAGTCGGCGATCTTCGGCTTGGCCGCCGAGATGCGCGAGATCAGCGTGGACTTGCCTGCGTTCGGGAAGCCGACCAGCGCCACGTCGGCCACCAGGCGCAGCTCGAGGTCGAACCAGCGCTCCTCGCCCACCTCGCCCTGCTCGGCGAAGTCCGGGGCGCGGCGCCGGTTGCTGGCGAACCGGGCGTTGCCGTGGCCCCCCCTGCCGCCGCGCGCCGCCAGCCACCGGTCGCCGGCGACGGCCAGGTCCGCCACCGGGGACCCGTCGAGGGTGCGCACCGTGGTGCCCACGGGGACGGGGACCTCCAGGTCGCCGCCGCTGGCACCGTGGCGGCGCTTGCCCTGGCCGTGCCGGCCGTCGGCCGCCCGCCGGTGCGGGTGGTCGCGGAAGCCGAGCAGGGACGCCTGGTTGGTGCTGGCGACCAGCCACACGTCGCCACCCGACCCGCCGTCGCCGCCGTCGGGCCCACCCATGGACACGTGGGCCTCGCGCCGGAACGAGACGGCGCCGGCGCCGCCGTCCCCGGCCTTCACGTGCAGCTGCGCCTCGTCCACGAACCCAGGCATCGGGTCGATCCTAAGCCGGGTGCCGCGCCGCCCCCGCAGACCGCCCGGCGGCCGCGGCGAGCCGGGCGGCGCGCCGCTGCACCTGGCGTGCGGCCTCGGCCGTGTCGACGGTGGTGCAGACCCCGTCGCGCACCACCTGCCGCCCGCCGACCCACACGTCGCTCACCAGGTGGCTGGCCGACGACCAGACCAGGTGCGCCACCAGGTCGGCGTCGTCGAGCACGGGCACGAACCGGGCGTCGTCGGTGCGGACGTGGACGACGTCCGCCAGCATGCCCGGCGCCAGGACGCCCGCGTCCAGCCCGAGCGCCTCGGCCCCGCCGCGGGTGGCGAGCGCCAGCGCCTGGACGGCCCCGACGGCGGACGCGTCGGCGTCCCGCGCCCGAGCCAGCAGCGGCGCCAGGCGCAGCTCCTCCCACAGGTCGAGGTCGTTGTTGGACGCCGGGCCGTCGGTGCCCAGGCCCACCGTGACCCCGGCGCGCAGCAGGTCGGCGAGCCGGGCGATGCCGCTGCCCAGCTTGGCGTTGCTCTGGGGGCAGTGGGCCACGGCGACGCCCCGCTCGGCGAGCAGCTCGATGTCCGCGTCGGTGAGCCACACGGCGTGCGCCGCGACCACCCGGGCGTCGAGGACACCGAGCCGGTCGAGGAGCGCCGGCACGGTGACGCCGTGCTCCTCCTGCAGGGCGCGGTCCTCGGCCCGCGTCTCGGCCAGGTGGATGGTGAGGACGGTGCCGAGCTGCCGTGCCAGCTCGCCGGCGGCGGCGAGCGCCGGCAGCGGCAGGGTGTAGGCGGCGTGGGGCCCGAGCCCGACCCGGATCAGGCCGGCACGGCCGTCCGCCTCGGCGTGCAGCGCTGCGGCGGCGTCGAGCATCGCCCGCCAGCCCCGCCCGGGCCCGGCGTCGGGGACGTCGAGGATGCCGGGCGTCACCAGGCACCGCATGCCGGCGGCGACGGCGGCGTCCACGACGGCGCTGTCGTGGAAGTACGTCTCGCACGAGGCGGTCACGCCGCAGCGCAGCATCTCCCCGCAGCCGAGCGTCATGCCCCAGAAGACGTCGTCCGGGGTCAGGTGCGCCTCGCGCGGCCAGATGGCGTGGCGCAGCCACCGGTCGAGCGGCAGGCCCTCGCCGACGCCGCGCAGCAGGGTCATGGGCGTGTGGCCGTGGGTGTTGACCAGCCCTGGCATGAGGAGCCCGGGGAGCGACCGGGCCCGCCCCCGGTGCTCGGGCGCCCCGGCCGCCGGCCCGACGTGGACGATGCGGTCCCCCGCGAGGTCGACGACGCCGGGGCGCCAGATCGTCCCTGCCGCGTCGCCCGTGACGACGGCGCCGGCCTGCAGGCGCAGGGTCGCCGCCGGGAGGGGGGTCGCGGGCACGCCGGCATGGTACCGACAGCGGCAGCGGGTGCGCCGGCCGGCACCCCGGCCCCGTGCGGCCACGGCCCGGGGCGCCGGCCGCCACGCCCGCCCCGCTACCGTGGTGCGGTGCGCGCACCGGGCCAGGACCGCCAGGATCGCCAGGACCGCCTGCAGGCGCCCGGCGGCGGGCCGGTGGGCGGCCTGGCAGGCCCGCCGTCACCGCCGGCCGGCCCCGCAGCCCTGGAGCTCGCTAGTGCCGCCTCCCGCCTGCTGGTCGACCGCCTGGGGGCACGGCCGGACGCCGTCGTGGTCCTCGGGACCGGGCTCGGGCCGGCCGCCGACGGCCTCGGCGCCGGCGCCGAGGCCGTCGACCTGACGACGCTGCCGGGCTTCGTGGCGCCTGGCGCGCCCGGGCACCGCAGCACCGGTCGCCTCGCCACGGTCGGGTCGAGGAACGTGCTCGTCCTGGAGGGGCGGGTGCACCTGTACGAGGGACGCACCGCCGCCGAGGTCGCCCACGGCGTCCGCACGGCCGTGCTCGCCGGGGCGCGGACCGTGGTGCTCACCAACGCCGCCGGCGCGCTGGCACCCGGGCTCGCACCCGGCGACGTCGTCGCCATCGCCGACCACCTCGACCTGACGGGCACGTCGGGACCGCTGGCCGGCCTGGTCGGCTCCGAGCCCCACCCGTTCGTGGAGATGAGCGGGGCGTGGTCCGCCGAGCTGCGCCGGGCCGCTCGGGCCGTCCGGCCGTCGCTGCCCGAGGGCGTGTACGCGCAGCTCCGCGGCCCGCAGTTCGAGACGCCGGCGGAGATCCGCATGCTCCGCACGCTCGGGGCCGACCTCGTGGGCATGTCCACCGTGGTCGAGGCCGTGGCCGCCCGCCACCTGGGGGCGCAGCTGCTCGGGCTGTCGGTCGTGACGAACCTCGCCGCCGGCGTGGAGGACCGGCCCGTGCCGGTCGGCGAGATCACCGCCACGGCGACCGCCGCCGCTCCCGAGGTGGCCCGGCTGGTCGGCGCCGCGCTCGCCGCGGGCGCGGCGGGGGCACCGGACGCGACGAAGGCGCCGGGGTGACGAAGCGGCGGCGACGGGACGGCGGGGACGGGACGGCGGGGACGGCGGGGACGGCGACGAAGGCGACAGAGATC
>JAJZYI010000304.1 GCA_021798135.1 Actinomycetes bacterium
ACGCCCCCACCTCCGCCTTCCAGCGCCGCAGGTAGGCCCGCAGGACGGGGACCTTGTCGTCGTCGGCGAGCTCGCGGGCGACGCGCTCCTCGCGCCGCCGGCCGAGCACCAGGACCAGGCGGCCACCGTCCGCCCGGACGTTGCGCGCCCACTGCGTGTCGCCGCGCGGCGCCACCAGGTACTCGCGCCCGTCGAGCCGGAGGAGGTTGACGGGGGCGCGGCGCACCGCTCCCGTCGTCCTCCCCCGCACCTCGAGCGTGCGGCTGCCCCACACGCTCACACCGGCGCGCATCGCCAGCATGAGCAGCGGGTTCATGACCCGGCGCATCAGCGCCCCCGGGCGCCGGTAGGCGGCGGTCGCTGCCACGTCGCACCTCCCCATCTCGCGGCCCGCAGCGGGCGGCTGCGGCGGCGCTCGGCACGGGCCCTGCCGACGACGCTACGCCAGCGCCACCTGGGGTGCGCCGGCCGGCACCGCCGCCCGCCGCGGGTTCTCGCGGCGGGGCCCGGACCGCGGTGTCCGGTCCGGGCCCCGTGGCAGCACCCCGGGCGGGGCGCCGGTCACCGCACCAGGGTCAGGCTGGCTTGCCCGCCGGGCACCAGGCGTTGGCCGGCACGCCCACGCACGGGTTGGGCATGGTCGGCAGGTTGGCGGGCAGCGGCTGCGGGACCACCTTCGTCGGCCGGGGGTAGTGGTCCGTCGGCAGGCAGTAGCCGCTGCCGAGGAGGCCCGAGTTGCACAGGATCTCCCCGGACAGCGTGCCCGGCTTCAACGAGAAGTTCGACGACGTCGTCGCCGGGCCGCAGACCGAGTTCGTCGCCTGGAGGTTCGGCGGCTCCGAGCCGTTGGGCATGACGTTGTCGACGAAGCAGTCCTGCGGGATGCCCGTGGACAGGGTCAGGTTGGCGAAGTCGCCGTTCGTCGGGTTGCCGAAGAACCCGTTGTGGCTGAACGTGTTGCCGATCATCGCGTCGTTCATGGGGTCGTAGACGCACAGGTCGCCCGGCCCGAGGACGCCCGACAGGTTGGTCTGGCCCAGCCCGGAGCAGCTGATCCCGGGCGGGGGGGTGTCCGAGTCGGCGAACGGCAGGAACAGCGCCCCCCACGAGCCGTTGTCGGCGAACGTGTTGTGCATCACCGTGTCGTTGCGACCGCCCGACACGGTCATGCCGGTGCCCACCGGCCCCGCGCCTGCGTAGCCCGCCCCCGTCCCCGGCACGTTCGGGTTGTTGTTGTCGTGGACGGAGTTGTCCATGAACACCCAGCACGAGCCGGTGCGGGTGAAGCCGCTGACGCCGTTGTCCGGGCACGCGCCGTTCTGGATCGGCGGCGGGTCGCTGGCGATCTGGGTGTTGGTGTCGAACCCGTCCTGGTTGTTGTCGAACTGCGAGTGCGAGATCACCAGGGTGCCGCCCGAGTTGGTGCCCGAGTAGCCGAGGGGGCTGTACTCCATCCAGGCGTTGTGGACCCAGGCGTCGCACAGCTGGCGGCAGGCGCCGATGTACATGCCGGAGTCGTTGAAGTTGCTGCCGTAGATGTTGTTCCAGACGCCGTCCGACGACGCCGACGCGAAGATGCCGTAGGCGCCGCCGGTGTTGGTCGACGCGTCGTAGTACGTCGACGTGGCCGTCAGGTAGCTGCCCGAGTACCCGATCAGGCCGAGCGGCCCGCTGGTGGCCTCGGAGGGCTGGCCGTCCCACCAGATCTCGTTCCCGCCGCCGGACGAGCCGGTGAGGAAGTTGCAGGTGGTCAGGTTGTCGATCGACACGCCGTCGGCCTTCCACACCAGGATGCCGTTCCGGCCGATCGGCTTGCCGCCGTTGTACCCAGGGATGCTGACGCCGAAGTTCTGGTCCGCAGGATTGGCGGAGCACGCCGGGGACCCGGCCTTCGTGCCGTCGATGATCGTGGTGCTCCGGTTCATGCCACGGAGGTGGATGTACGGGGTGTCGATCTCCACGCCACCGAACCAGCCGACCGCCGCTTCGGCCGCTGTCGGCGGGTTGGTCATGTCGTTGGTCTCGTGGTAGTCGCCGGGGGCGATGAGTATCCAGTCGCCGGGCTGAGCGGCGTCCACCGCGGCCTGGATGCTCGTGAACTGGCCGGGGATCCCGTTGAAGGTGCCGACCAGCAGGACCTTGCCGCCCACCGTCGGGCCGACCTGCGCGATCGCCACCACCGGTGCACGCAGCGCCGTGCCGGCCGCCGACCCCTCGTACGGTGCGTCGCCGAAGCCGAAGACCCCGCCGTCGCCGGCTGCGAGCGTGTACCCGCCGAAGTCCGAGGTGGCCGAGATCCCGACGATGGGCGCGCGCAGCCTGGTGCCACCGGCCGAGCCGTGGAAGGCGGCGGTGCCGAAGGCGAAGACGCCGCCGTCGGCGGCCGCCAGCCAGTAGCCGTTGCTCAGCCGGGTGCCGGCGATGCCGACGACGGGGGCGTTCAGGTGCTGGCCCCCCATCGAACCGTGGAAGGTCGCGTCGCCGAAGTTGAAGACGCCACCGTCCTTGGCGACCAGCCAGTAGCCGTTGCCGGTCCCGGTGGCCGCCATGCCGACGACCGGGGCGTTCAGGTGCTGCCCCCCCATCGAGCCCCGGAAGGTGGCGTCGCCGAAGGCGAAGACGCCGCCGTCGGCGGCGACCAGCCAGTACCCCTGGCCGTCAGGCGTGGCGGCCATCCCGACGATCGGGGCGTTCAGGTGCTGGCCCCCCATCGAGCCGTAGTAGCCGGCGTCGCCGAAGGCGAAGACACCGCCATCCGCCGCCACCTCCCAGTAGCCGTCGGAGGACGGCGTCCGGGCGCCACCGACGATCGGGGCGTTCAGGTGCTGGCCCCCCATCGAGCCGTGGAAGCCCGCCTGCCCGTACGCGAAGACACCGCCGTCGGCCGCCATCAGCCAGTAGCCCTTCGGCGGGACGTACGTGCTCGCCACCCTCGGTGCAGCAGCTGGTGCAGCGGACGCCACCGGCGCGCCGACCAGCGACAGCACGCCGAGTGCCACCATGGCCGCCAGGCCGGCCGTCACCCAGCGGATCGACCGCCGCGCCGGTGGCGCTTCACCTCCGGGCCGTCGACGTGCCCTGCGTGGCGGTGCGCCGTACGGACCGGCGAGCCGTGCAGGCCCCGCGCGCCGTACGCCTGCCAGCTTGCTGTCAGCTGCCATGGATGGCCCCTTTGTTCGCCCGCCGCCCCAGTGAGCGGCCGTCTGGTTGTCACCGGTGTCGAAGCTTGCGGGTCGAGCCCGCGACGCCCGCGCGTCAGCGAGCCACGTCCGTCGGGAGCGACAGCGGGCAGGCCCGGTGGCGTTCTGGGCCGAGGGCTCGCAGCAGCCGCCCTGCCGCGCCGCGCTCGATCCCCGGCTCCAGGTCGCCGACGATCCCGGGTTCGACGGACGCTCGAGGGACCGGCGCCGGAGGACCCTGGCGCGGGCTGCCCGCCACCGTCGGCCCGGTCCTGTGCCGCCGCCTGCCGGCTGGGAACGGGCGGTTGCGTCGAGTGGCGTCGTCCACGATCCTCCCCCCGTGTCGGGCGTGCCCGTTCACGTCACCCCAAGGCTACGCTCCCCCGCGCCGTTCGGCTCAGGACCGTCCTCCTCCGGGGGTTCACCCGCCGCGTGGCACGTGCCGGAACGCCACACGGCCGGGGGCTCGGGGTAGTCGGATCAGCGACCCAGCGGGACGAGCCTCCATCAGACCCAGGCCAGCCACCACGAGAGGTACCGGCGGTGCGCGGCCGAGCCGGTAGGGCCAGGCGCGTCACGGCCAGCCCCCCCGGCTGAGGAGGCTGGCCGTGATCTGCTGAGGACCGGCTGAGGGCGAGGAATAGTCAAGAGTTGTGGATCGGCCCGACCCGCTGATCACGCGGCGACCTCCCGGTCCTGCGTCTCGCTTTCGACCAGCACCCCCTTCCGGAACGTCGCGCCGGCCCGCACGAGC